>NZ_BRLB01000022.1 GCF_027923465.1 Vallitalea longa | reverse complement strand
TGGTCATTTCTTTTAGAAATGGAGAGACTATTTTTATATAACTCTGCCTGAATAAAATCCGATTCGTCAGCGATAATCCCTAAGGCACGATAAATGTGCTGTAAATCAAAAGTAGGTTGCTCCAATAGACGCTTTGATTCTTCAAAGGTATTAAGTTTAGAAGAGGGGAAGAGTATTCTCCCATAAACTAAACGTGAAAGAATAGCATTCAGGTCAAAGGTGAATTTACGTCTGGAAGTGATGTCTTTAGAAATCTTGTGAAGCCCCAGTTGGTGATAAAGTTGTTGAAGGAACAGGTAACCACCGTTGAAAGCGTGTTGCGTATCTTTGCCAATGAGCTTGAATTGAGAACATTCAACAATGACTTTGCGTTTGTTCACCTTTTCTTTTTGGTTGAGTTCAGCGATATATTCATTGGCCCATTCATAAGGGTCTCGACCTTCTAGTTTTTTTCTAAGTTCAGCTTCAGTTCCGAGTTTTTCAACAATCTTTGAAGTGTTAGATTGTGTTTTGGGGTTATAAACGGATTTAATTACGTAAAAAGAAGCGGCATTTTTGGATTTAGATACTTTTAATCTCATAGTAATACACCTCCTATACATTATATTATAACACAGTGCGATAAAGTGCGATATAGTAAAATGTAAAATTTGACAAAAAAATTAGCCTAAATCAAGGCTTTCATAGATTTTTTCTTTATACAACTGTCAAAGACCCGATTCTGCTATAATTATATTATGTTTCATAAATCATTAACCCTATCTTTCTTCTGTCATTAATAAATTAATGTCTAGATTAAATTATTTCATGTTAAAGATTATAACATTTTTTGTACTTATATATAAGATAAAACTATGATCAAAAGCATAATATGATAATGTTAAAAAAATATATACATTCGTGTGTACAAATAATGTTTTTTGTGATATAATATGAAACATAAAAATATATATAAATAAAATATAAAAATATATACAAAAATATAACTTTTATTTATAAGATTTATAACATGTTGATGTATTAGTAAATGGGGAGATTGAATGACCAGTAAAAGAGTTACAAGAAAAGATGTAGCAGAACGAGCAGGAGTGACACCAACAATTGTTTCGTATGTTACTAATAATAATAGATATGTAAGTAATGAAAAAAGAGAAAGAGTTTTGAAAGCTATAGAAGAACTAGGTTATCATCCTAATACTGTTGCATTAGGATTAAAATGTAAAAAAAGTTATCATATAGCTTTTATCTGTGATGATATAAGTAATGAGCACTTTGCTAAGATTGTTATGGATATGGAAGACATAGCTAATGAAAAAGGTTATATCATATCATTCTGTAATACAAGAAGTGATGAACAATATATCAATACATTAATTAGCAGACAATTTGATGGGGCCATAATAAGTACAGATATATTAGAAGGAGATTTGATCAATAGATTTTCTAATATCGGTATACCTACAATATTATTTGGTAATAGAATACATGAGAATGTTTCCAAAGATATTACATATGTCAATATAGATATATATGGAGGAACCATAAAAGCCATGGAGCATCTAATTGAGTTAGGGCACAGAAATATTGCTTTTGTAGATTCTAGTATTAAAGAACAAAAAACTATAGATTACAATGACTTTCGAGTAAAAGCATATACTGAAATCCATGATAAATATAATATAGAGATTAACCAGAGTTATATTATCCAAGCTAATGGATATAAAGATGTTTATGAAAAATGTCATGAGTTATTTAGTTCGAAAAATAGACCTACAGCTATTTTAGCTAATGATGACATGCATGCTTATGTTGTAATGAGTGCAGTAAAATCTTTGAATCTACAAGTACCTGATGATGTATCTATAATTGGATATAATGATACATCTATAGCTAAGTATATGGTTCCAAGATTAACAACTGTTGAAATTCCAAGGAAAAAAATAAGTAGTGCAGCCCTAGAAGTACTAATCGATAAAATAGAAGGAAAAGCTGTAAAAGATATTGATATTAATACGGATTTAATTATTGGTAAAACAACTAAATCTATAATAGGCTGAAGTTATATATTTTTTTGGGGTATATACATTCGAGTGTATATAGAATTATACATAAATTCTAGAAGTATAAAATATAGCTTTATTGTTTTTCGAAGTGAACTGGCATATTTGAAAAGTTAATATGTCTTTCATTATAAATTAAATAAACTTAAAGGAGTGTTAATATGTCTAAAAAGTTTTTTAAAACAATGACTATGGGTATTTTGATTTTTGTTATGGTGTTTTGTTTGGCAGCATGTGGTAATAAAGATGATAAGAAAGTTGAAGAAAATAGCAATGGGGGAGATTCTGATTCTAATGAACAAGTAACAATTCAATTTGCGACTTATGGACTTTTAGAAAAAGCAACAGAAAAATTCTATACAAAAGTAGCGAAAGATTTTGAGGAGAAAACGAATGTAAAAATAGAATTCGTTAGTTACCCTTATGGAGATCTTAAGCAACAAGTTCTAATTAAAGCTAATTCAGGAGATGCTCCTGATGTAGTACATGGTGAATCTTCAGCTTTTAGTTCTTATTTGAACTCTGGATTCATTGAGCCTCTTGATGATTTACTTGGAGAAGATTATGTCAACGACATATATGAAGGTGTAAGGGAAACAATGTCAAGTGATGGCAAGCTGTATGCAGCACCTTGGATATGTAGTACATTCCTTCTAGTTTATAATAAGGATCTCTTTGAACAAGCTGGTCTTGATCCTAATTCACCACCAAAGACTTATGATGAAATGATAGAATATGCTGAGAAGTTATCTGAATTGAAGGATAAAGAAGGTAATAAGGTATTTGGATTAGGTTCTTCAACAGCATCTGTACCAGTAAGTGGGGAAAATGTATTAAGTACAATGCTAAGTTTTGGTGGAAATGTCTATAATGATAAAGGCGAAGTAGAAATCAATACAAATGAAAACTTGAAAGCTCTAAAATTCTATAAAGAATTACAGGAACAAGGACTTAATCCAGAAGCTGCTAAGTTAAAAGACCTTAGAAACTTAATGGCTATCGGCAGATTAGGAATGTATTTCGACCAAGTATGGGGAACAAGTGGAGTCATAGGAATTAATCCAGAAATAAAAGACAGTCTTGCTCTAGGAATGATTCCATCAACAGATGCTACTGATGGTGCAAGTTTATTGGCAGCACATGAATTACATATAATGAAAGATTCAAAACATAAAAAAGAAGCAGCAGAATTTATTAAATATTTAACTTCCAAGGAGGTATTGGAAGAGTATTATAATACAACATTACCTTTTATAGTAGCTAGAAAATCAGTTAATGAGGGACTTAATCTTAATGATGATTTTGTTGAACCAGTTAGGGATAGTATGTCACAAGTAATAGCGTTATATAAACAACATCCTGACATGGAGAATGCATTATTAGAGATTACTTCAGCAGCACAAAGAGTAACAATCGGTAACGAAACTCCAGAAGAAGTAATCAAGAAATTAGATGATAAATTGAAACAAGTTCTAAAATAATTGATTCACGGACTAGTTATACAAATTTTCCATATCATGTTTAATTATTAATCTGTTTAGCTAAAGATAATAAATGAATATTACTTGAATGTTTTATTGATGTGAGCTTGATTTAAGCTAAACAGATTATATTGTGTTTAATGTATTATGGAAAAAATCATAAAGGTCTATGGTTACAAATTCTAGCAAAGGAAGTGACTAATTCATATGAAAGAAGCTAGTATAGCTAAACATAAATATGCTCCTAAGCTTTATAAAAAAATGGGAAGAGAAAAACATGATCGTATATTTGCAGTTTTGCTCTTGTTACCAGCGTTGATAATAGTGGGATTTACAACTTTTTTTCCTATAGCCAAATCAGTGATTATGAGTTTCTTTAATTATAAATTAAAAGCAAATGCAGATTATTACTGGAATGATTTCCTTAATTATAAAGAGTTATTTCAAGAAGGCGAAATTTTTTCTGCTATAGGAACAACTTTTAAATTTATGACAGTTACCGTAATTTTAATATTTATTATAGGTTTAATATTATCTAATATATTAAATAAAGATGTTAAAGGTAGAGCAGTGTTGAGAAGTGTTGTCCTTCTACCTTGGATTATACCTACGATTGTAACAGGTTTATTATGGATGTGGATATTCCAGCCTCAATATGGTGTACTGAATTATATTCTAATGAAACTCAATATAATTGCAGATCCCATAAATTGGGTGGCAAGTATGAAATTTGCTCTCTATAGTGTAGTAACTGCATCAGTGTGGAGACAGATTCCTTTTATAACTATCATGTTATTAGCAGGAATGCAAGGAATTCCAAATGATCTCTATGAAGCAGCTACTATAGATGGAGCTAATTCTAGGCAATGTTTTTTTAAAGTAACTCTACCTATGTTAAGTAATGTAATTAAATCAACACTATTAATATCAATAATCACTAACTTCAAACAATTTCCTCTCTTCTGGATAATGACAGGAGGAGGACCGGTTAATAAGACAACTACATTAGCAATAATGACTTATAAGAATTCCTTCGTTAATTTGAATTTTGGTAAGGGTGCTGCTGTTTCAACAATATGGTTAGTAATATTAATAGTTTTCTCTATAGTTTATAACAAAGTATTTAAAACAGCTAGAGATTAAGGAGTGGAAATATGAATAGTAAACCCAAAAAAAGGTCTTACATAATATTAATAATATTATTGGTATTTTTGGTTGGTCCCATATTATGGATGTTCGTAACTTCTTTTAAAGATAATATTGCGATATATAAGATACCGCCGGAGTGGTTACCTCATAAGCCAACTTTAAGTAATTATATAAATATATTTAAGGACAAGTTGTTCATGACTTATTATATGAATAACTTCATAACTGCTTTTCTAACAACATTTTTAACAATAATTATATCTATCTTAGCGGGATATTCATTTTCAAGATTTAAATTTAGAGGAAGTCAGATACTCTTAATGGCTTTTTTATCAGTTTCCATTTTCCCGGTAGTAGGTATCATTACAGCTTTATATTCAACATTCAAAAATGTTGGATTGCTTAATACGAGAGCTGCTGTAATACTTACATTAACTGCTGCTAATGTTCCTTTTTGTATGTGGTTGATGAAAGGATTTTTTGATGATATACCTAGAGCGCTAGAAGAAGCTGCATACATAGATGGGTGTGGAAGATTATCAACTTTGATTAAAGTCATTCTGCCTCTTTGTAGTCCAGGTATTCTGGCAATAGGGTTATATACATTTCTTATAGCATGGGATGATTATCTATATTGTCTAACACTTATAACGGATGATAAGATAAGGACTCTATCAAATGGTATATCAATGAGATATTTAGGTGAATTATCTTATGACTGGGGCAATGTCATGACGGTTTCTGTTATGGCAAGTATACCATTACTTATTTTGTTTATATTTTTACAAAAATATATGATACAAGGATTAACAGCTGGTTCTGTTAAAGGTTAAAAATAATATGAAATGAATTAAATTTTTATAATAGTGACGGAGGTAAAGAAATGGAAAAGAAATTAGGAAAATACACAATAAAAGAAATATTTGAACAAGGTGACGCATTTTCAGGGGTAATTGAAACATTGGATGAGATTACAGAAACGATTAATAAAGTTTTCAGTGAGGTAAATCCAGATGAAGTCATATTTACTGGATGTGGAACTTCGTTGTATTTAGCACAAACATCAGCATCTGTTTTCTCAAAATATAATAATATAACAGCTAAAGCTGTACCTTGCTCAGAATTGTATTTATCACCAGAAACTTATATAAAAGGTGATAGATGTCTTGTGATACCAATTACAAGAAGAAGTGATACCACAGAAGTTAAAATGGCAATAAATAAAGTCAGATCCAAGGACAATGTTAAGACTCTAGCTGTAACTTGTGATGAGAATAGTAAAGAGTATAATGATTACTATATTCTTTCACCAAAAGCAGGAGAGCACAGTATTGTTATGACTAAATCTTTTACAAGTATGATATTTATAAATCTCATTCTTGCGTTTACTGTAGCAGGAGAAAAAGAGATGTTGAATAAATTAAAAGAAATGCCAGAAAACTATAGTAAAGTCATTGATGGTATTAATGATACATGTGAACAGATTATTGATGATAATAAAGATTTGAATCTATACATAACACTTGGACAGGGTAGTTTGTATGGTATAGCGAATGAATCCATGAATAAAATCAAAGAGATGGCTATATCTAATTCAGAAGCTTATTATAGTTTGGAATACAGACATGGTCCAATGGCGTTAGTAGATAATAAAACATTAATTACTCAATATATCACTAAAGAATGTGAAGAATTAGAAGCTACATTGATAAAGGAAATGAAAGAGTATGGAGCAAAAATATTTATTATTGGAGATAAATTAACTAACGAAACGAAAAAATATGCCGATTATTATATTGAGTTAGATTGTGGATATAATGCTGATCTAATTACACCACTGGTAGCAATATCTGGACAGCTTTTAGGATATTATTGTGCCATTAGTAAAGGATTAGACCTAGATAGTCCAAGGAATCTATCTCAAGCAATCATATTAAAATAAAGATGGAGACGGTTCCGATGATAATAAAAAATGGAAAGGTTTTAGTTGATAGCGAATTCAGTTTACGAGATGTAGTAATCAAGGATAGTAAAATCTGTGGATATAATTTAGACGGATTAATGGATAATCAGGTTATCGATGCAGAAGGTATGTATGTTCTACCAGGATTCATTGATGTTCATACTCATGGAGGAAATGGAATAGATACCAATCTTGCAGATAAAGAAGAGTTAAATAAGCTATCAGAGTTTTTTGCTACAAAAGGAGTAACAGGATATCTACCTACAATACTTACTGATACTCATGAGAGAACTTGTGAAATAGTTGAAATGGTTGGGAATACCATAAAAGAGCAGAAGGAAGGTTCTAAAATATTAGGAATACACATGGAAGGACCTTTTCTTTCCCATGAATTCAAAGGGGCTATGCCTGATGATTTAATTGTTGACTGTTCTTTAGAGAAGCTTATGGAATATGAAGTAAGATCTAATAATAACATTAAGACAATTACTGTTGCAGCAGAAAATACAGGTGTACAGGAATTAATAAGATATGCTGTAGCAAAAGGCATCATAGTTTCTTTGGGTCATAGTGGTGCTACATATGAAGATTGTATGATGTGTATAGAAGAGGGAGCCAATAGGATTACACATACTTTTAATGGTATGAGACAGCTTCATCAGCATCAACCATCAATTCTGGGTGCTGCCTTGGAAAGTGATGTCTATTGTGAGGCTATCTGTGATGGACTTCATTTACATCCTGGTATAGTAAGATTAATGATTAAGACAAAAGGAATTGATAGAGTAATAGGAATAACAGATAGTGTTATGGCTGCGGGGCTTCCTGATGGAAAGTATAAACTTGGTGTTAACGATATAGTTGTTATAAATGGAGATGCTAGATTAGTTCATGGAGATTCTCGTGCAGGTAGTACATTAACAATGGATAAGGCATTAAAGAATATTATGGAATTTACTAGATTACCTTTAGAAGAAAGCATAAAAATGTTAACTATCAATCCTGCTAAGATGCTTAAGATAGATAGAAATAAAGGTTCTTTAGATATTGATAAAGATGCAGACATTGTAATTATGGATAAGGATATGAATGTTATTTATACTATAGTAGAAGGGAAAATAGTATATAATAACAATTTGATAGATTAATATTTAATTATAGATGTTACGTGTTATATTAAGCTAAAATAATATTATATACGAAAAACAGTTTAATTTCTAGTATTGTTGAAATTAAACTGTTTTTTATTTGATATAAAATAGGTTTTGTTAATATTTATAATAAAATTATATTTATAGCCATGAGATTAAAGAATTATTGTTAAAAAGGTATGAAAAAATTTCAAACTTACATAAAAGTATGTTAGATATTATAATTACTGTATAGTAAATTACAATAACAACTTAGTATAAGCGTAAGGAGGAAATTATGAATAGTAAAAGTAAGAAATATTTAAGTATTATTTCTATAATAGTTGGAATATTAATATGGCAGTTATTAGCGCTAATACCTGATATAGGTGTATTTTTAGCTAGTCCCCCTGAAACTGTCAGGGCATTTATGAATCAGGTCAGAAAAGGTTCTATGTTTATAGATATAGGATATAGTTTATTTAGAGTTTTAGGTGGATTTACAATTGGTCTTGTGGTTGCTATACCTGTAGCATTTTTAATGGGATGGTATCCAAAATTCAGTGGGGTGGTAGAACCCTGGATACAGTTTTTTAGAACTATTCCACCAATAGCATTGATTCCATTGGTTATCGTAGCATTAGGTGTTGGAGAAAGTGCAAAGATTGTAGTTATATTTCTGGCTTCATTCTTAGTTATGGTAGTAACAATCTATCAAGGGGTAAAATCTGTTGATGTAACACTTATAAAAGCCGCCAGAGTATTGGGTGCTAAAGATAAGGATATATTTTTTAAAGTAATAGTTCCTGCATCTACACCTTTTATATTAGTTGGTGTAAGATTAGGACTTGCAGCTTCATTAACTACTCTTGTTGCAGCAGAACTAACAGGAGCACAAGTTGGTTTAGGTGAAATGATTCAATCAGCAAGTTTATATCTAAAAATGGATGTTGTGATACTTGGAATAGTAATTATCGGAATTATTGGGTTTACATTAGATAAAATTGTTTTATTTTTAGAAAGGAAGCTAACAGGATGGCAAGAGACAAGACAAATGTAAAAGTAGATATAAAAAATGTTAAGAAAATGTATAATACAAGAAATGGTGAAGTAGTAGCACTTAATGGTGTTGATTTAGAGATTGCAGAAAATGAATTCATTTGTGTAGTTGGTCCCAGTGGTTGTGGAAAGTCCACTTTACTTAATATAATTGCAGGACTACAACATCCATCTTCTGGAGAAGTTACAGTCAATAATCAAGTAGTTAAAGAACCAGGTCCAGATCGTGGAGTTATCTTTCAACAATATGCATTATTCCCTTGGTTAACTGTTAAACAGAATGTACAATTCGGTTTGAAACTTAAAAAATATACAAAAGAAAAATTAGAAGAAGAGGCACTGAAGTATATTGATATGGTAGGTTTATCTGATTTTATGAATGCTTATCCTAAGGAATTGTCAGGAGGTATGAAACAAAGAGTTGCTATAGCTAGAGGATATGCTATGAATCCGGAAGTATTATTGATGGACGAACCTTTTGGAGCACTAGATGCTCAGACAAGAACTCAATTACAAAGTGAGTTGTTACATACATGGGAAACAGAAAAGAAAACATGTTTTTTTATAACTCATGATGTTGAAGAAGCGGTAATTCTAGCTCAAAGGGTAGTAGTCATGAGTGCAAGACCTGGTAGAATCAAGAATATTATCGATATTGATATTCCATACCCAAGAACCCAAGAAACAAAAATGACTAAGAGATTCAACGAATTAAAAAACGAAATTTGGTCTCAAGTATATGAAGAATATTTAGAGGCTAAAAAATAAATTTCTAAGGAGAGATTACTTTATGAAAAAATTATTAGGAGTTTTGTTATCTATTGTATTAGTAATGAGTTTATTTGTTGGATGTAGTGGCAAAAAAGAAGAAACAAAATCGGATTCTAAAAGTGCTGTTGAAATAACAGATAATGAAAATGTAAAAGATAAAGGCGAAGATGTTACTAAGGATGCAGAAGAAAAACCAGAGAAGCTAAAGAAATTAAAAATAGCTTATCATCCTAATATGGGTGGAGCTACTGCAATCATGACAGGTATCAAAACAGGTGTATTTGAAGAGCAGGGTCTTGAAATAGAGTTAAAAAAATTTACAAGTGGTCCACCTGAAATAGCAGCAATGGTTTCAGGAGATATAGATATCGGATATATCGGAATGGGTGCACATTTTCTAGCAATAGAAGGACAAGTAGATTTAATTGCAATAGATGCATTAGGTAATTCAGATAGATTATTAACTAGGAAAGAAACAGGTATTGAAAGTATTGAAGATTTAGTTGGGAAAAAAGTTGCAGTTCCTCTTGGAACTTCAGGAGAAACAGTTTTTGATTTAGCTCTAAAAAAAGCAGGTGTTCCAAGAGAAAAAGTCAAAGTTGTAAACATGGATATAGCGGGTGCAGTTTCAGCATATATTTCAGGACAAGTTGATGCAGCTGCCATCTGGGCGCCATATACTCTAAAAGCTGTAGAGAGTCTAGGAGAAGATGAAGTTGTGGAATTGGCTAAAAATGAAGATTTTATGCCTGATTATGTTTTCCCTTCAAGCTGGATAGCGACACCAAAATATATTGAGAAGAATAAGGATACTGTAATAAAATTTGTTAAAGGTCTTTACAAAGCAATGGATTATAGAGTTGATAATGTTGATGAAGCGATAGATTGGGCACTTGAAAAGGTTGAAGATGTTGAAAAAGATAGTGCTAAGGTAGAAGCTAATCAAATGATTATGATGACATCCAGTAAAATAAGTGATGCGATAGAATCAGGAGATATCATAAAGTGGTTTGAAGGTCTTGAAAAATTATTCTTAAAAACAGGTAAAATTGAAGAAAAAGTTCCTGTAGAAGAATTTGTTAGAACTGATATTATTGAAGAATCATTAAAATAATTCAATATTAGTTGGGCTGTCTATGACAGCCCTATACTAGAATAAGGAGAAGAAAATGATTATTATAATATTAATTCTCTTAATAGGTTGTATGTTTTACTTTTTTATTAAACTAAAAAATATGTTATCTTTTTGGATGTTGGCATTGTATATTGGATGCTTTTTTGTTGTATTAGGGTATATGTATTATTATGCTAAAAACGGAGGAGTATCTAAAGACGTTTATATTTTACTTTTTCTTCACAAAAATATAATGGATTATCTTATGTATTCGCCTATACCTTTGGATAAATTAAGTATGTTTATCGTTATGGGCAGGTCAATATTCATTTATTCTAATTTATGTTTCGGTATAAAAGTATATTTCAATAAGAATATAAAAGATAATAAGAAGTGGTATGCTTTAGTCTCAATTTTTCCTATAATACATACTATATGGTATTATCCAAGTCTATATAGGAAGTTTTTTGTACATAGATATCATCTCATTAATAATATATCTAGAATTTTTATCGTTATCTATACTGTTATAAGCATAATACTTATTTATATGAAATACAAGAAAATAAATATACCTTATTTCAAGAAACAACTAAAATATATTCTTGCTGCTGTGTTAAGTATAAATGTATTATTTTATTTATTTGGCTTTTTTGGTACAATGCAGATATCGGATCCCAATACCCTTGGATATCTGTATTCAACTTTTGCTATGTTGCAATCATCAGTTGCGTTACTTCCTTGGTACGTCATCATTTCTGTAGCAGTTTTATTTATAGGAATAGGTTTTGTTTTCTTATGGAATTATTCAAAAATCGAAGAGCAGATAGGAAAACCAGATTTATTTTTGGAAAGAAAATTGAAAACAGCTCATATGGGTGCTAGAATTTTTACTCATGGTATTAAAAATCAATTATTATCCACAAGAGTATTATTAAGACGTACAAGAAATCTGATAAATAATGAATCTATTGAAATAGAGAAGATAGAGAAAAACATTAATGCATTAGAGCAACTGAATGAGCAAATGTTGGCAAGAATGGATGTGTTATATAGAACTTTCAAATCGAATACAATGCAGCTTAAGCCCATATCAGTGAGACAAGCAATAAAATCTGCATTGAATAAGACAGGGGAGTTTCCTGAAGATGTATTTTTTCTAGTAAAAGATTTTGAAGATAAGATTGTATTAGGTGATATTGCCCATCTTACTGAAGCATTATATAATATTATTAAAAATAGTATAGATGCCATTAAAGCTAAGAACAGTAATGAACTGGGTAAGTTAATTATTGACTGTCACTTTGAAAGTACTTGGTGTGTTATAGAGATTGTTGATAATGGTATTGGAATTGAGAAAAATAAAATAAATAAAATATTTGATCCATTCTATACTAACAAAAATACTAATTATAACTGGGGTATCGGACTTTCTTATGCACAGCAGATTATTAAATCACAATTTGGCTATATAAGGACAGAGAGTGAGGTTAATGTAGGAACGACTTTCTTTATATTTTTACCTATCTATAAGACAGATAAAAAAATGAGTGAGCCTAAGTTTTGATATTACAGATGAGAGCATATTGACATATGAAGAAATAATCAGTAAGGATGATGAAGATGTCGGATAAAGTTAAAGTTGCTATTGCAGAAGATATTAAGGTGTTGAGAGAAGATTTTTGCGAGCTTGTAAACAATGAAGATGATATGATTGTAGTTGGTGCAGCTGCAAATGGAAGAGAAGTCATAGAAATAGCAGATAATAAAGATGTTGATCTTATCCTAATGGATATAGAAATGGAAAAATATCATGACGGTATAGAAGCGGCTCAGAATATTTTACAATATCATTCTAATATCGCTATAGTATTTCTTACAATTCATGAAGATGATGAGACGGTATTCAATGCATTCGCAACGGGAGCAGTTGATTATGTTGTAAAATCTTCCCCCTATGAAGAGATTCTTGAGAGTATCAGAAATGCTGTAAAAGGTAAATCAGTTATTCGTTCTAATATTGCAGCCAAGATAAGAAATGAATTCTCTAGGATGAAACGTAATGAAGAAAGTCTATTATTCGTATTTGATATAATTTCAAAACTGACACCTACAGAACGAGAACTAATCAAATTATTATTAATGAGCATGAAGGTATCAGAAATCGCTAAAAACAGACATGTAGAAGTTGTTACAATAAAATCTCAGATTAACAGCTTATTGAAGAAATTCCAGAAGAGAAGAACTAAAGAAATCGTATCTATGATAAGAAAATTACAGATAGAGTATCTATTTGAGTAAGGAGGAATTTATGGATTATAAGTATTTATCAAAAGTACCAATGAAATTAATCAAAAACAGAGTATATAGACCTTTTCTTGGAGGTAAATCAATTGATGAATGGGAAGGTAAATCCATTTGTGAAGATAATCATTATGGAGAAAGATGGATTGCTTCATTGGTAGATGTGAGAAGTAAAGAAAGAAAAGATAATGAAGGATTAAGTAAGTTATCAATAGATGGTAAAGAGATTACGTTAAAAGAAGTAATTGAATCATCACCAGAAGATTTTTTGGGAATAGAACATTGTGAGAAATATGGTACAAGTCTAGCCATATTAGTAAAGGCGCTAGATGCCTTTTCTAGATTGATAATACAGGTTCATCCTAATAAAGAAATGGCAAGAAAATTATTTGATTCTCCTTTCGGAAAAACTGAAGCCTGGTATATAATAGGGGGCAGAAATATTAAAGGAGAAGAACCTTATATACTGATAGGGTTTAAAGAAGGTATTAACAAACAAGACTACAAAAAATTATTTGAGTTACAAGACATTAAAGATCTAGAAGATACTATGCATAAAATACCAGTAAAAGAAGGGGATGTCTATTTAATTGAAGGTGGAGTTCCACATGCTATAGGAGCAGGATGTTTCCTTATAGAGATTCAGGAACCTACTGATTATACCATTAGAGTAGAGAAGAGTGCACCTGATGGTAGAAAGATAGATGACTTTTCTTGTCACCAAGGAGTAGGTTTTGACAGAATGTTTGAATGCTTTAACTATGAAGGTCTTAGTAGAGATAATATTATAGATAGATACAAGCTTACACCAAAAATCCTATTAGATATTGATGATGCTAAAGTTATCAGTTTGATAGATGAAGAAGATACTAAATTATTTAGTATGGAAAAGATATTAGTCAGAAAAACATTATCTTTCAATAAAAAGGATAATTTTGCAGTAGCAGTAGTTCTAAAAGGTAATGGGACATTATTATGTAATGGAGAAGAATTAAGCTTGAATCAAGGGGATGAAATATTTTTACCTTATGAAGCTAAAGAGATTACATGGGTAAATAATGGTAGTGAGGAATTGGAGCTAATTGTGTGTCTACCACCTAAGTAGATTTTATATAGTTAGAGGTATTAAGTAATGCTGTACAACAACTGTATAGTTAGAAAATAAAAAAGATGTTCGGTATCAAATTTTTTAATAATATGATACCGAAACATAAGTTGCAAATGTAATATAATAACATTTGAATTATAATTCTAATTGTGGAAACGAGCCGAATAATATTTGATTACTTATAGTAAATTGACCGGTACCTCTTTTGCATGTAAAGTATACATTACATGCAACAAATTGGTGAGTGGTACTTGTTTCAAAAAAATAATTTTGTTTATCGTTAACAGTTAATGTGGTTCCTGGTTGTAAACAAATATCATCAGTTTTTGTACCTTCATATACTTTATTATTTAACCCAATTTTTTCAAGTTCTGTATTAAAAGCAACTAAACCTGAGCCTATTTTACTATGCATTCGAGTTATTCTAACAGAACTATCAGTATGGTCTAAAATTTTTGAAACAACTTTTATAGGATCTGTATATGTATTTCCATTATAGGATATTTCTTTATAATATAATGTTAATTTATAAGAGAAAGAATAACTACCATCCCAAGTTTCTTTTGATATACTAGTATCATCATTAGTTGATTCTGAATTCTTTCTAACACTAATATATGCATTTGTGACATAGGTATTTGACATGGTATTGTTATTTTTTTCTGTTATTAATAATTGAGTAGTTTCTTTTATATCAGAAACTTTTAAGTCATTATTACCATCAATTTTTATAAAATCTTTATCAACTATTTTATTTCTTTTATCACTAATATTATTATTAATTTTATATATGAGAGTTTCATCATCTATAATTTCTTTACTTTTGTATATTAGATGTAAATTATTTGAGTTATTTGCAGAAACAGGTACATTTACTGAGATAAAAATTAATATTATCATTAAAGAAATACTTATATTTTTTTTCATTTTTCATGCTCCTTTTTATAGATAGTTTATTATTTTTTTAATGGTTTTAATTCAAATTTTTCAAGTAATCCATTAATTTCAATATGTGCAGTAATTGAATTATTAATATTAATTAGCATATTGGCTGAATTTTTACTTATTGAAGTCGAAGTGAATTTCTTCGGGATGTCATTTAACTTTGAGTAATTATAAGTCAAGGTTGTAGAATCGTAAGGAGTTTTTATGCATAAAATTATTTTTTTGTTTAAAAGATTAGATAAATTTTTTTTATAAGTGAAATTAGTAACCATAGTTATTTGGTTGTCAGTATCTCTGTTTATGAATAATTCTACTATCCAATCACTATTTTCACCTTTAAATATATAATCATAGTTAGTTTCTTTTTTTGTTGATGTATAAAATATCATTATAATAAGTAAAATTATAATAATTAATAATAAAATCTTTTTAAATGCAGAGTATTTTTTCAAATATAACACCTCTTATTAAAATATTACATTATAATCTGTTAGGACCTAACATGCATAATTATACATTTGTAATACATAAATGTCAAGAAATTTATTCGGAAAATAAAACAATAAATTTAACATGTATTAAAATATATATATAATAAAAACTATTTAAATATAATTAGTAATTTAAAGGCAAAAAACTATTAAATATAATAGTATAATAACTTTACAAATAACAGAGCCATTATTATGAATAAAGGCTTTGGATGATGTTTTAATTGTATATTTATAATTTTTATAATTTTTCCATATAGATTTTATCATGATAATTCATATAGAGGCATTATTATAAGATAACTACATATATAATTTAATAAATAATTGACAATAAAAAACTGAAATGCTATAATGAAATTAATCCAAACGATTGGATTAGTTTTTACAAAAAGAATTGAGGGTTTTTTTATGTCCGTAACATTGAAAGAAATTGCTAAAAAAGCAAATGTTTCTATATCGACTGTATCAAGAGTAATTAATAATGATACCAATAAACCTGCTAGTAAAGAGACTCAGGATAAAGTTTGGAGAATAGTAAGAGAACTTGGATATGTTCCTAATCAAAATGCAAGGAATTTGATTAAGGGTAATGAAAGTATTATAGAGAATACTAATACAAGAGCAATCGGATGTATTTTTACATCAACTAGGGACACATATAATGATCCTTTTTTCTCACAGATAGCTAGAGGTATCCAAGATGAAGTTTCAAAAAGAGGATACGTGTTAGGATATTCATTTTCATCATGCGACATGTCATTTTCGGCATTATATAATAATTTGACCTCTAATCCTGTAGATGGGGCTGTTATACTTGGAAGATTCAGTAAAGATGTTCTTAATTTTCTGAAACAAAATATAAGTAACATTGTTTATGCTGGAGTCAACTATGTAGATGCAGGTTTTGATGAAGTTATATGTGATGGATATAAGGGAGCAATGAGTGCAGTTGAACATTTAATTAATTTGAACCATAGAAATATCGGATTCATAGGTTCGACAAAAGAAATAGAAAAGGTAGTTAATGAACATAGATACGAAGGGTATTTGGATACTTTAAATAGACATTCTATACCTGTTGATAAAGCTTATATAGAAGATGTAGAACTTTCTTCAGCTGATGGATTTTCTGGAATGGAAAACATGATTAACAGGTTAGGAAAAGATAAATTACCAACAGCAGTTTTTTGTGCTAATGATTTAGTAGCTATTGGAGCGATGAAAGCTCTTCATAAAAATAATATAAGAGTACCACAAGATATATCAATAATAGGACTTGATGATATAGAGTTATCAGAATATGTTACACCAGGGTTAACAACTATAAAAGTACCGAAAGTAGAATTAGGAAAATTTGCAGTAAAGATGCTTATAGATAAGATTGAAAATGGTCATACTCTACCTGTAAGAGTTAATGTACCTTTCGCACTAATTGAAAGAGAAAGTTGTAGAGCTATAAATTGATAATTAATCATTTATTACTTCTATATTAAGTGAATAGTCGTAAGATTGAGTTAAGCATAATTAGCTCTTATAATTTTTATTATATATCCAAACGTTTGGTACAAAAGGAGGAAACATTTCATGAGTAACATGCTAATCGTCCATGGTGGTGGACCTACAGTAGTAATCAACGCTTCTTTATATGGTGCTATTATGGAAGCAAAGGGAAATGAGAAAATAGAAGCTATTTACGGTGCACTAGGTGGTACAGCAGGATTTTTAAATGAAGATTTTGTTGATTTTAACAAAGAACCACAAGAAAAAATCGAATTATTGAAGACAACACCTGCTACAGCTATTGGTACATCAAGAACACCATTATATGAAAAAGAATATAAGAAGATGGTAGAAATTCTTATAAAACATGATATCAAATATGTGTTGTTCAATGGCGGTAATGGAACTATGGATGCTTGTGGTAACTTAGCTAAAGTAGCCAAGGAGCATGATATCAAAGTTATGGGGATACCTAAAACTATTGATAATGATTTAGCAGTTACAGATCATAGTCCAGGATTCGGAAGTATGGCAAAATATATTGCAACTTCTGTATCTGAAGTCGCTCAAGATGTAAGGGCTATGCCTATACATGTTTCAATAGTAGAAGCTATGGGAAGAAATGTTGGATGGATAACAGCGGCTTCTGCTCTTGCAAGAAAAAATAAAGATGATGCACCTCATATGATTCTATTACCAGAAGTTCCATTTAAAGAAGATGAATTCTTAGAGAAAGTAGAAGAATTATACAATAGATTAGGTGGAGTTGTAGTAGTAGCTAGTGAAGGATTGAAAGATGAGCAAGGAAAACCTATCGTTCCTCCTATTTTCAAAACTGAGAGGGCAACATATTTTGGAGATGTAGGATCTTATCTTGCAGAATTGGTCATTAAGAAATTAGGAATAAAAGCAAGAAGCGAAAAACCAGGAATCGTAGGAAGAGCTTGTGCTACTTTACAATCTTCAGTTGATAGGGATGAAGCTATAGAAGCAGGAAGAGAAGCTGTAAGAGCAACATTAAATGGTAATACAGGTATGATGGTTGGTATCAAAAGAGTTAATAATGATCCTTATGAATGTGAATATTTCTTGATACCTATTGAAAAGGTTATGATGGATGAAAAGGTTATGCCAGAAGAGTTTATCCATGAGAATGGGATGGATGTTACTGATTCATTTATTAGATATTGTAAGCCTTTGATTGGTGAAGATATTCCTGAATATGCATATTTTGAAAGAAATAAAAAGATAGATAATAAGATTTGATGTGAGTGTTTTTGGTAAAAGTAAAGTATTGTAATAATGATGAAAATTTATTTTAAAGAAAGAGAGGGAAAATATGAAAGAAATATTTGTGAATCTTAAAAGATTTGATGTTCCTGTATCTCTAGGTGGGATTTGTCCTAGAGAGAATTCTAAGGAATGGATTGAATGGGTAATAGCTGAAAGTATTAGAAACAATCTAGGGACATTAGAGGGTATTACAGTGACTTATTTATTACCTGAATCTCTTCTAATTCCTGCAATGGAAAAGTTAAAGTGTTATGAAGAGAATGATAGAAAGAATATCTTCTTAGGAAGCGAAGGTGTTTACAGAGGAGATGTTGCAAAGGGTGGTAACTTTGGTGCGTTTACTACCAATCTACCAGCGGCAGCAGTAAAAAGTATGGGACTTAGTTGGTCTATAATAGGACACTCAGAAGAAAGAAAAGACAAACTTGGTATTATAGAGAGATTTGATAAAGATTATGATACTACAAAGGCGTCAATAGCTGTTAATTCTATGATTAATGATGAAGTAGTATGTGCACTTAAGCAGGACATTAATGTATTATTGTGTATTGGAGAGACTGCTAAAGAAAGAGGAGAAGGAACTTTTGAAGAGCAGAAGCCTCGTATCAAAAAAGTACTTGAAGAGCAATTAGAATTATGCCTTGGTGGTACAGTTGAAGTAATGAAGAATAACAAGATTGTTATTGGATATGAACCTATATGGGCCATTGGTCCAGGAAAAACACCACCCGGTAAAGAATATATAGCTTTTGTTTCTAAGTGTATAAAGGATTATGTTAAGAAAGAATTCAATTTTGATATTGCTGTAGTATATGGTGGTGGATTAAAGGAAGAAAATGCTGAGATGATTGCAAGCATTGATACAATCAATGGTGGTTTAGTTGCGTTGACTAAATTTGTTCAGCCTGTAGCATTTGAACCTGAGGGATTAAAAAACATCATTAAGAAATATTGTTAATAAGTTTTAATAATATAAGTAATAATAATGAATAGAGTCAAGATTTAATAAATGTCGAGTTCTATGAATATTACTAAATGAAAAATTATTTATTGTCATTTGACAGTGAGTTTATTATAGGATAAAAAATTAAAATTATGGAGGTTACAATAATGAAATTACAGTTTGAATATGGACAAGGATTAATGGAAGCCAATCTACCAGATAATACTGATGTTTTTATTCCTGGTGAAACAGTAGCTGACCCAGAGATTATACCTGCTGACAAGTTAGAAGAAGTAACAAGACAATCTATTCTTAACCCTATTGACTTAGAGCCTATCTCAAACCAAGTTAAAAAAGGTTCAAAAGTCACAATTATATTCCCAGATAGAGTTAAAGGGGGATTTCAAGAAAATTCTCATAGAAAAGTTTCTATTCCAATTATTATTGAGGAATGTCTAAAAGCTGGAGTGGAAAAGAAGGACATCAAATTAATCTGTAGTAACGGACTTCATAGAAAGAACACTAAAGAAGAAATCAAAAGAATCTTAGGAGAAAAAGTTTTTAATGAATTCTTCTATACTCATCAAATCGTTAACCACGATAGTGAAGATTGGGATAATCTTGTAGACCTTGGATATAATGATTATGGCGATAGAGTAATCATGAATAAGGATGTTTATGAATCTGACCTAGCAGTTCTTATTGGTCATACACTTGGCAATCCTTATGGAGGATATTCAGGAGGATATAAACACAGTGCTACAGGTATTACACATTGGAAATGTATAGGTGCTCACCATATTCCAAGAGTTATGCATAGAGATGATTTCACTCCTGTAACAAAAACAAGTCTCATGAGACAAAAATTCGACCAAATCAGTCAATATATGGAAGACAAAATGGGTAAAAAATTCTTCTGTTGTGATGCGGTACTTGATACTTATCAAAGACAAATCGCATTATTTACTGGATATGGAGAATCAATTCAGCCATTATCTTGGGAAGTTGCTGACAAACGTACATTCATTCCTTGGGCTGAGAAGAAATATGATGTAGTAGTATTTGGTATGCCTCAAAATTTCCACTATGGTAATGGACATGGAACTAATCCAATATTAATTATGCAGGCTATTGCTGCTAATATTATTCGTCATAAGAGAATTCTAAGCGATAATTGTGTTGTTATATGTTCAACAATCTGTAATGGATATTTCCATGATGAAGAATTTCCATCATACAGAGAAGTATATGATTTATTCCAAAAAGATTATAATAATACTTTACCTGATGTAGAAAGATACAGCGAATACTTATCACACAATCAAGAATACATTGATAAATATAGATTTAATCATGGATATCATCCATACCATGCATTTTCTATGATTTCTTGTGGACATATTGCTGAGAAGAATTGTTCGGCAGTATATGCAGTAGGTGCTTATGAGCCGGGTTATGCAAGAGCTATGGGCATGAAGACACGTGCTACATTTGAAGATGCATTGAAGGATGCAAGAAAATATGTTGGCGATAATCCTAATATATTAGCATTACCTAAGACTTTCAAAACAGCTGGCGTACACTTAATGATGAAAGACGAAGTTTTATAAAATAATTATTGTAGGCTGTTCATAATAGCTTGTTTTATATAGGACAGCCTTTTTTCAGATGATAGTAATTGGACAATATTAAGAATTAGATAGAATATGAAACATAACTTTTATTTTAGGGAAATATTTACACGTGTAAGTAATTAGTTTAATAAAATATATGTAATAATAAGGAGGAAATAAAATGCCAATAGTACCTTTAAGACCTTTATTGGAAGCTTCCAATAAGTATAAATTCGCTCATGGAGCGTTTAATGTAAATGCTGTAGCACAAGCAGAAGCAGTTATTGAAGTTCATGAAATGTTTCGTTCAGGTGCCATCTTACAAGCAGCTGATTTAGCTAATGGATTCATGGGTGGAAGAAAAGACTTCATGAATGCAACACTAGAAGATAAAAAAATAGGAGCAAAAAGGATAGCTGATGCTGTAAGAAAGATCGGTGAGCATTCCAGAATACCTATTGTTATTCATCTTGACCACGGAAAAGATTTTGATTCTGTAAAAGCAGCTATAGATAATGGATTTACTTCAGTTATGATTGATGGTTCACATTTATCATATGATGAAAACGTGGAACTTACAAGAGAAGTCGTTAAATATGCTCATCCAAAAGGAGTTTCTGTAGAGGGAGAATTAGGAGTACTTGCAGGTGTGGAAGACCATGTGTTTTCAGAAACATCTACATATACTAATCCTATGAAAGTATGTGACTTTTTCAGAAAAACAGGAGTCGACTGTCTTGCTATATCTTATGGAACTATGCATGGAGCTTCAAAAGGAAAAAATGCTAAGCTTAGAAAAGAAATTGCAATAGCTTCTATGGAAAACTTAAGGCATGAAGGCATTTTCGGTGCATTAGTATCTCATGGTTCATCCACTGTTCCAAGATACATTGTAGAAGAAATCAACAACTATGGTGGAGATATTCAGAATGCTTACGGTATCTCTATAGATGAATTAATGTCTGTAATACCTTTTGGCATTAGAAAGATAAATGTTGATACAGATATTAGATTAGCAGTGACTCGTAACATTAGAGAATACTTTTTAGAGAATCCAAGTAAACAAAACAGCGATTCCATAGGTGGAATTTGGTCCATCATGGATAATAACAAGAGTGCATTTGATCCAAGAGTATATTTAACACCAATTATGGATACTGTATTGACTGGTAACGAGCCTGACGATGATGTTTCTGCAATTACAGATTGTATTAGACGTGGGGTAAAAGAAGTTGTAGGAACATTAATAGTTAATTTTGGATCCGTAGGATATGCACCTAAGATAGAAAACGTATCGTTAGAACAAATGATTAAACGCTATAAAGGCTAGATTGAATTTAATAATTTCACAGTAATAAAGTAATCAATCATAGATATAGCTGCCTGATAACCATGCAATAAACGTTATCTTAGCAGCTATATTATAGATTATGTTACCTATTAAGCTTATTATCGATATATTCGTTAACTGTTTCTTCTAAGAGAAAAAGTGGAATTTCTCCATTAATCAAGATGACGTCATGAAATTCTTTTATGTCAAAATCACTACCTAGAGATTCTATGGCTTTTTCTTTTAGATTATTAATGTAGTAGCGTCCATAAGCATAATGTAGTGTTTCACCTGGATTAGCAATAGCTCTATCTACGATTGATTCAATTTGTTCCCCATAATATAGAGAATAAGTGTTAACTATATCTAATCTAGAAGCACCATAATAATGAAGATACAGGTCGATCATGGTTAATATAGCGTAGGTTGCATCAAGATTACTAAGCATCAATTGATTCATAAGAGGATTATCAAATTCAATATAATTAATTGCTAAGCTTTCAACATATGAGGCCCAGCCTTCGGTAAAACATGAAAAATCAAGGGTTTTTCTAATGTTAGGTATATTATCTTGTTGATATGCTATAGAAAATTGAAAATGATGTCCGGGAATACCTTCATGACAAACTACTATAAAATCATTAACATTCAAACTAGTATATAGAGAATTCTTTAAAAACATATTACCATATTTTTTTAAGTCAATGCTAACAGGAAGATAAAAAGCAGCTGGTAAATCTTTTTCTAGATAGTTTGGTATTGTCAGATTATTAATTTTGGGGATGTCGTATTCATAAAAATTGTCTTTGGTCAATTCCTGACATTTTTTATATAATTCATCAAAGTTGGTAAATGGTTTTGGCTGTGTATTGTAGAGGGTATTAAGCTCAGGTTGTTCTTCAAGTATAGCTTGAATTTCATTTGAAGATTCTATTAATGTATCGTTAGCCCATTCAAATAAATCTTCAGGTGTGATATTAGTACCTGTATTAGCTTTTATAAGATATGAATAATATTCTTTTCCTTTTGGAAAAGTAAAAACACCAGAAGTAATTATTGTTTGGGACTTGATGTCTTCCAATTCTTCAATTAGGTTAGTGTATGCAGGATATACAAAATCATTTATTGTTTTAAGGCATTCAGCTTTTGCAGATACTTTTTCTGAATCTGACATATCAGATAATTGATTGATATTGTCACAGAAAGCAAGATATAAAAAATTTTCTTCAGTAGGTTTCATAAAAGCTTTGCACTGATCAATAACTTTATTAGAAATGTATTCGGGCTGTATATACCCTTTTTGGGCTTTAACTCGCTCACCTTCCATAAGTTGAGTGATTAATGTTGGGAACTGTTGTAATCTTTTTAAAAACTTAGTAGTATCTTCTTTACTCTTTATAGGTATTTGAGATAATGTAAGGGGGATACCAATATGAAAACCTAATGTATGCCGGATGTTGTAGGTGTAGTCTTTATACTCTTCACCTTCAATAGCAAGCTCAAGGTAGTATTTCATGACTTTATAAGATAATTGTTGATCTTTACTTAAATTATCTATATTAAAAGTTTTAAGAGTTTCTAGGTCATCACGATAATTTTCATATTGTTGTTTAAGTGCTTCATCGCTGAAATCATCAAGTTTATCAGAAGTATCTTCCAAACCGAATTCCTCTGGAGAAGATATTAACATAGACATTTCAAGTGGAGAAGATGCTATATACTCTTTGAACATAGTGTCAAGAAAAGAATTGAATCTGCTACTGTCATCAATCTTGATGTTTTCAGTAATATTTTTATCTTGCTGTGAATCAGGTATATATGTTATATCATCATTAGTGCTATTATTACATCCTTGAAGAATCAATGAAAATAGTAATATAATGCTTAGGATACTAACTAAAACTTTATTTTTTATTGAATTAATTTGACGCATAATATTTCTCCCCTTTAAGGTGAATAAATAAATTTAATTATTAATATTTAAATTATGTTCATTATAACTATTATATTCAGTAATACTAATATATAGTAGTATTATGATTTACTTATTTAATATATATAGATGGGTTTATTAAATGATTTACCAATAGTTACAGAATTATACCAAGGGCTTAATATTAATATATATAATATAGAATACTGGTCATATAACGCAATCTTTAACTTATATTAAAGAAATAATAAGGAGGCTGTAAAATGAATTCATTACACTTAGATTATAAAAATGTAGATAAATATATAAATAATGAAATATTAAAAGAAGAAGTATCAAAAAACAAAAAGCTTATAGAAAACTGTTTAAAATCAAAAGCATCAGATTCTGATTCTCTAGGATGGATTAATACTTATCATTGCAATGATGAAGATATGTTGACCAAAATGGAAAGTAAAGCTAAAGAAATAAGAGAAAATGCAGATATTTTCGTTCTAATAGGTGTAGGTGGTTCTAATCAAGGAGCAAGAACTGTTATAAAATCTATGGGTGATAGTAAAGTAGAAATATTATATGCAGGAAATAACTTATCACCAGCGTATCTTAAGAACATAATGGAAAAACTCAAAGGTAAATCAGTTTATGTTAATGTAATAGCTAAGAATTTCGCTACATTAGAGCCAGGAATAACATTTAGAGTAATGAGACAATATTTAGAAGAAACTTATGGAGAAAAGGAAGCTGCTAACAGAATAATAGCTACAGGTTCTCTTAATGGAAGTTCACTAGAGAAGTTAGGAAAAATGAAAGGATATACTCTTCTTCCATTTCCTCTTGATGTAGGTGGAAGATTCTCCGTTTTAACGCCAGTAGGTTTATTCCCTATTGCAGTTTCAGGAGTAGATATAAGAAAGCTACTTGCTGGTGCAAGTGAAATGGAAAAAACTATTCATACTACAGATATTTATAAGAATGATGTTGTCAATTATGCAGTAATAAGAAACTTACTTCTAAAAAAAGGGTATAACATAGAGATATTAGGTGTATTTGAACCTTTAATGGAATTCTTTAATAAATGGTGGGTTCAATTGTTTGGGGAAAGTGAAGGAAAAGATGGAAAAGGTATTTATCCATCATCTTGCTCATTCTCAGAGGACCTTCATTCATTAGGACAATACATTCAAGATGGACAGAAAATATTATTTGAAACATTTATTAATATAGAAGATATGGAATCTAGTTATCCTATCCCATTGGAAAAAGAAGATATAGATGAATTTAATTATTTGAACGGTAAGGATTTTAGTTTCCTTAATAGAAGTGCTTATGAAGCAACAGTTAAGGCTCATTATGAAGGTGGTATTCCAGTTTTAACAGTGAATGTTCCAAAATTAACACCATTCTATATGGGGCAACTATTCTATTTCTTTGAAGTTGCTTGTTATTTATCAGCTACTATACTTGGGGTAGATCCTTTTAATCAACCGGGTGTAGAGGCTTATAAGATTAATATGTTTAAAACATTAAAGGCATAGATTATTATTGGTTATTAGTATTTTTACTTCTCATAAAATAAATAACTTATATAAGGAAATAGCGATGGCTATTTCCTTATGTAGTTATTGATTTATTAATTATTCTATAATCCCCAATAAATTTCTAAGTTATTATCTTCTAACTCAATGTTTTTATTATAATTTTGAGTTGTATTATCATTATATTTGATGTCTATGGTGGCTTTATCACCAACTATATCTCCATTTTCATTAGTATTAAAGTAAACGATACAATTACTTTTACTTATATACCAGTTATTACTGTTTATATAATCCAAATTAATTGTTATATTATCTTTATATTGACTTAAACGATCTGATGGAATTATGATTTTAAAAGTATATGAACCATAGCTGCCACCTTTAGTATTATATGTTCCATTTTCAGATACAACACTACATTTTTCAGACTCATGAAAGCAATCTGCATTGAGATTATCTAAAGATATTTTTTCCCCATCAAGCATAACTGTTAGATTGATGGTGATACGTTCCTTTGAATATAGATGACCTTGAATTCTTGGAGAGTTAATGACTAAAAAGCAGATTATAATAATAATTGCTAAACTACTTATGGTTATTAAAAACTTTTTATTCAATAATTTCATTAGTGTTATCCTTTCTTAAACAATATAATATTTATTTTGTTATATTATATATAATACTTAATTTTGCGCTAAACTACTTATAATGTATATTCTTAATATTCAACTTAATATAGCTGAAATCACGGTCTTCATAGTGCCAAATCCCTTGGCCAATAGATGCTAAATTATAACCATTGAAGTTTTTGTAACCACTTACAGGTGTTGACCATTTTATTTGTTTGTAATTATTATTGTTTTCAATTTTGTATCTATCATTGGAAATGAAATTGATTAGTTGACCTTTTTCATTGAAGAATAGTTGGGCTGAAATTTTTATACCTTCAAGTGTATAGTGAGCTATTACTGATAATTCATCTATTTCTTCCCAAGTTATGTTAGCATCTATCAAAGTCGAAGGGGCAAATATACACATGTCATTAAAAAATGTTACTGTTTCGGCCTTATTCATAATTTCCCCTCGCTGATCTACCACTTTGATTAAGTCTAGAATCTTTATTACCATACTGGCTTTGCCTTTTTCAAAATGATGTAAACCATTGATTGGAATTCCTTTATACTTCATAGTCATATAAAATAGCCTTATACTTTGATTGATAAAGGTTTTTTGTTCGGCAGTTATTGGTGCCCAGTCTTTATCTTCATCTAGTCGCATTTCTCCATCAATATCGATGGCAAATTGATTGATCTTTTTCTTACCAACAACATCTACGTATCTTAGATATTTTTGAATCACAACTGGTAAATATTGAAGATCTTTTTCTGTAATGATTTCATTATTATCCAAATTATCAGCAGATAATGCTCTAGATAAGTTTTCTTTGTAAGCTCTATGTGTACTTCCATAATACCAGTATACCATGATAAGTATAATTAGAATGATTACAATACCTAATGATTTCAATTTCTGTTATCCCTCCATTTTAGTACTCAGTTTTATAATACCATTGAATAGTCTTTCCATATAATTAAAGAATTGCTCAAGTTCTTGTTGGTCAAATCTCTTAAATAATATATTCATTTCTTCTATATCTGATAGATCTCTGTTTTTCCAATATGCTCTTGCTTTATCCGTCAAAATCAATCTCTTTGCTCGCCTATCTTTTGGGTCACGGATAATTTTTACATAGTCTTTTTTTTCAAGTTTCAAAGCAATTTGTTTGATATTCTGATATGAGTTACCAGCTCTATCAGCAGCTTCTTTAAATGTTGGATTAGCTGTACCAAAACTATCAATGACAATCATCAAAAACAGTTGTTTTGATGTTAGGTCATCTTCAACTAGTGTTTTGTCCAAATATACTTGTAATGTATTTGATAATTTAAAAATATATGAAAAAATATTATTTTGTAATTGATTTTTATTTTTCATTGTAGTCTCTTCTTTCATATTAGAATAATACATAATATATTATATATCTGATAAATACATAATATATTATGTATTGAAAAATGTCAAGTATATTATACATTTCAACTTTTAATATTCTATACTATAATACTACTTCTATTATTTTAAGAAACAAATAAATCTTATCAATAGGAAAATAGTTATTCTGTCAAGCCTCTTAATAACGGTTGTAATTGAAAAAATACTTTGCATTTTTTTTGTTAAAACTATATAATATATCATAACGACAACCCCAAAATTATTACTATCTACTGGTTATGAAATCAATAAAAACTTAAGTGAGATTAATTTGTATAATAATAATTTTGATTAAACAGATAATAATAATTATTAAAAAACGATCGGAGGAAAAATACAATGGCAAAAAAACCATTTTACATTACAACCCCAATATACTATCCAAGCGATAAGTTGCATATAGGTCATTCATATACAACTGTAGCAGCAGATACTATGGCAAGATACAAGAGAATGCGTGGTTATGATGTCATGTTTTTAACAGGAACAGATGAACATGGACAGAAAATAGAAAAAGTTGCTAACAAACAGGGGATAACTCCTAAAAAATATGTGGATAACATTGTGGATTGGATAAAAGATCTGTGGAGAACTATGGATATATCATATGATAAATTCATAAGAACAACTGACCAAGACCACGAAAAAACTGTACAGAAAATATTCAAGGACTTATACGATAAAGGTGATATATATAAGGGTTCATACGAAGGATGGTATTGTACTCCATGTGAATCATTTTTTACTGAGCGACAACTTCAAGATGGTAAATGTCCAGATTGTGGAAGACCTGTGGATAAAGTCAAAGAAGAAGCGTATTTCTTCAAACTTTCCAAATATCAAGATAGACTTATAGAATATATAGAGACACATGAAGATTTCATTCAACCAAAAACAAGACAAAATGAAATGCTTAATAATTTCTTAAAACCTGGTCTTGAAGACTTATGTGTATCTAGAACTTCTTTTGAATGGGGAATACCTGTAGAATTTGATAAAGGACATGTAGTATATGTGTGGTTAGATGCCTTATCAAACTATATCTCAGCTCTTGGATACCATACAGAAGATGATGAGAAATACAAAAAATATTGGCCAGCAGATGTACATTTAGTAGGAAAAGAAATAGTAAGATTCCATACAATAATATGGCCTGCTATGTTGATGGCGTTAGGTGAGCCATTGCCTAAACAAGTATTCGGACATGGATGGTTAGTAATAAACGGTGGAAAAATGTCTAAATCAAAGGGTAATGTAGTAGATCCTAAGATACTTTTAGATAGATATGGTTCAGATGCAATAAGATATTTCTTAATGAGAGAAATCGCATTCGGACAAGATGGTAATTTCACTAATGAAACCCTTATTCAAAGAATCAACTCAGACTTGGCTAATGATTTAGGTAACTTAGTATCAAGAACAGTCGCTATGATCAATAAATATTTTGGAGATGAATTTACTGATAAATTTGAAGCTACAGAATTTGACTCTGAAGTAGAAAAAATGGCACTAGATACAGTAAATAAAGTAGAAAATGTAATGGAGAATCTATTCTTCAGTGATGCATTGGTTGAAATATGGAATTTAGTTAGAAGAACTAATAAATATATTGACGAGACAAGACCATGGGTATTAGCTAAAGAAGAAGATAAAAAACCAATACTTGCTAATGTATTATATCATTTAGCTGAAAATCTAAGAATAATATCAATACTTATTGAACCATTCATGCCTAATACTCCAAAATTGATGAGAGAACAATTAGGTATAAAAGATAAAGAATTAACAACTTGGGAAAGCACTAAAAAATGGGGAAGATTGTCAAAGGATATAAAAGTCAATCCAAGTAATATCATATTCCCAAGAATAGATATGACTAAAGAAATAAAAGAATTAGAAAAAGCTCAAAAAGCTGGTAAAGAAGAGCCAAAAGAAGTAAAAGAAGAAGATTATATAACTATAGATGATTTTGCTAAGGTAGAATTAAAAGTAGGAGAAGTAATAGAATGTAACAAAGTAGAAGGTGCTGATAAACTATTAGTATCAAAAATAAAAATTGGTAGTGAAGTTAGACAGATTGTATCAGGTATAGCAAAAAGTTATACTCCTGGTGAAATGATAGGAAAGAAGGTTATTGTAGTAACTAACCTTAAACCTGTTAAATTAAGAGGCGTTTTATCAGAAGGTATGATACTTGCGGCTTCACTTAAGAAAAATTTAGTAGTAGCGACTGTTGATGGGGATATTAACAGTGGTGCTGTTGTAAGATAATATTAAATTAATCTGTGATAATAGAGAGGGTGTATGTACTGCTTTTTTTACGTATATACACCCCATTATCTTCATAGAGATATATTTATTGGTTAAAAGCATAAGAATATAGAGGTGGAAACAATGATATTTGAAAGTCATGCTCATTATGATGATGAGAGGTTTGATGATGATAGAGATTCTTTGTTAGATAATCTTCCAAACAAAGGAATAGAATATGTAGTAAATGCCGCAGCTGATATTGATTCGTCATACAAATGTGTAGAATTATCTAAAAAATATAATTATATATATGCTGCAGTAGGAGTTCATCCAGATGATGTAGAAAATATGAAAAAAGATGACTTGAAAATTTTAACTGATCTAGCGAAATATGAAAAAGTTGTTGCAGTAGGAGAAATAGGTCTTGATTACCATTATGAAAATTCTCACAGAGAAGCTCAGAAATTATGGTTTACAGAACAAATTGAATTAGCAAAATGTTTGAAATTGCCTATAATAGTACATAGTAGAGAAGCTGCAAAAGATACTATGGATATTATTAAATCATCTAATGCAAAAGAAATAGGTGGAGTAATACATTGTTATTCAGGAAGTTTAGAATTGGCACGAGAATATATTAAAATGGGATTCTATATAGGTGTAGGCGGTGTTGTTACTTTTAAAAATGCAAATAAGCTGAAAGAGATAGTGAAAGAATTACCTATAGAGAATATATTAGTAGAGACAGATTGCCCATATTTGGCACCAGTACCTAATAGAGGTAAAAGAAATGATTCTAGTAATCTAAGATATATAGTCGAAAAAATAGCGGAATTAAAGAATATGCAATATGATGAAGTTGAAAAACATACTAATGAAAATGCTAAAAAACTATTTAAAATAAAGTAGCTATAGGGTAACCACATAATAGTGGTTAACCCTATTGGCCTATTTTTTAATTTCTATTTGTGTCATTAATTCCTCTAATTGTGAATCGATTTGTTTAGACATTTCCATTATATCAGTATTGACAGTTAGTTTTCTATTAATTTGATTTAAAATATTAGTTAGATTTTCATTTACTTGATAAATTATTTCAGTACTTCTCATAGAAGGCACCTCACTTAATTATTTGTTTGTCATATTAATAGGAATTGGAATTAATAATAACTAAGGTTAATAAGTTGATGTTCATAAATAGATTTATTAAGTTAATATTAATTATGATATTTGATAAATAGTATTAGTATATGTAATAGTAGTTTTAAAAATATAATTTGTATAGAATTATTTTGTATATATATATTTTAACACATTAATCGAATTTATAAAGAAAAAAATGGAAATTTTTACAAAAACTCGAAAAATTAATTATTTTTATATGTTTTGTTTATCTATTAAACCAAATGACACCATTATACAATATATAGTATAGAATTTAAGTAAATAACGTATATGTTGTATATAGATGTAAAAAATTGGAATTTAATAACATATTTGATATTAATGTTAAATTCTGCAATTGATAACAATTCAAAATAATAAGTAATACCAGTTATAAGTTTATTATATTATCATAAAAAACAAATTCAAAGAGGTGATTTATATTACAGAACCAATTGCTTCTCCAAAAAGAACAATAGAAATAATAAAAAAATATGATTTTGCATTCCAAAAGAAATTCGGACAAAATTTTTTGATAGATCATCATGTTCTAAATAAGATAGTTACATCTTCAGAAATAAGCAAAGATGATGTGGTAGTAGAAATAGGTCCTGGAATTGGCAGTCTCACTCAACAATTAGCAGAAAATGCTAAACATGTTATAGCAGTTGAGATTGACAAAAAACTCATACCGATATTAGAAGATACATTAAGTGATTATAGTAATATTACAATAATTAATGAGGATATTCTGAAAGTAGATTTAGGGAAATTAGTAGAAGAAAAAAATAACAACAAACCTATAAAAGTAGTTGCTAATCTTCCTTATTATATAACGACGCCTATAATAATGGGGTTATTTGAAAAAAATATACCAATTACAAGTATTACTGTAATGGTTCAAAAAGAAGTAGCTGATAGAATGAGGGCTGAACCAAGTACTAAAGATTATGGTGCTTTGACTTTAGCTATTAAATATTACTGTGACCCATATATTGTTGCTAATGTACCACCTAATTGTTTTATACCTAGACCTAAAATAGGTTCAGCAGTAATTAAACTCACTAAACATACCAGTCCACCTGTTAAAGTAGATAATGAAAAATTACTCTTTAGAATAATAAGAGCATCATTCAATCAGCGTAGAAAAACACTTATCAATGGATTATCTAATAATCTACAGGAAATGTTTGAGAAAAGTGATATAAGACAGGCTATGGATAACATAGGGCTACAATCTAACATAAGAGGAGAAGCGCTTAATCTAGAAGAATTTTCAAATTTGACAAATGAATTAAATAAATTTATAAAATAAATTTGAGTCATTAATATACTAAAACCTTCCTTATATAAATATAAATGTATAAAGGGGGGTTTTAATGTGCAAGCAAAAAATTATAATCGGCAAGTTATCGATCTGAAACAAGATGATAAAGGATATGTATCTGTAGGTAATAAATCTTATGGATATTGTAAAATAGAAAAAAGAGGACAGAAATTAAGAATTAAGATATCAGTTAATGGACTTATGAATTCAAATAGAATCTATAAAGCTTATCTTATAAGATCTACTGAAAAAAATAGTGATATGATACCTATTGGAGTTATTGAATTAGATAACAATAATTATAGTAATTTAAATGTTACTACTGATTCTAGTAAAATCATGGGACAGAGTATTTCAATTGATGAAATTTCAATTGTAGCTATAGTGTGTAAAGATGATAATGATAATTTTAGTTTTCCATTGGTAGGATATATAAAAGAAATAAAATATCCTTGGAAAAAAAGTCTAAATACAAATAAAAGGAATAAGAAGAAAAAAGAAGTAATCAAGAAAGATATTATAGTTGATAGAAATGATATTCAACATAAAGAAATAAATTATGTTAATAATAATGATAATAATAAAAGTTTTTCAAGTCAAAATGATAAAAATTCTAAAAATGTTGAAAATCTCAAAAAAGATGAATCAATCAATTTGAAAAAAGATAAATCAATTAATCAGACTTTATGCAGTAATGAAAAAACAGAACCTGAAAAAACCGAAAAAGATGAAGTATATGAAAGTAATAAATCTATTGAAATAGATGATATAGGTAATCAAACTTTTGATATTATAAAAAATCATTTTGATGATAAAGAATTAGCCAAAATCCATGATAATATTTTTAGAGAATATCCCAAAATGAGACCTTTTGAAGGCAAATACTCAGATGTGGAATGGATTAGAATCGAGCCTGCCGATATTATCTATTTTCCAATTGAATCTTGGTTGTTGACAAATAATACATTTTTATTGAATGCATATAGGAAATATAAACATCTTATACTTGGTAGGAATGAAGAATGTAAAGATGGAAAGCCATACTTTATCTTGGGTGTACCTGGAATCCATTATCCAAAAGATAAAGTAGCAGCATATTTTTATGGATTCAAAGATTTTATTTGTTGTTCAGGAGCAAAGACTAAGTCAGGAGAATATGGATACTGGATTAAAGAGATAGATTGTCCAATGTAATCTAATTGTAATGATATTGACATCTAAAATACACATTAAAATGGTATATTAAATATGAAAACTATCCCCCCTTTTATTTATGATAAATTTACATATTTTATCCTACCGCCGTGGTAGGATTTTTTTTGTTAAATTAAGAAAGTTCTACTTTCTATTTTCCTTGAAATCTTTTATGAGGCGTCTGTTCTGATTATGCTAAATTAAAAAACCACTAATCATATTTGAAAAGCGGTTTTATTATTTATGTAAACTAAATTAGTGAGTAATTGCTTTAGATTTGATATTCTTGAAATAATAACCAATATAACTGGAGAGAGCTATTAATTCTAAGATTATTGCTATAAACATTACCAAGATACTTATAAAATAATGTGGTATAACTATTATTAAAAATATAGCAGCTGAAAATACTACAGTTGCAAGTTTACCGAATTTGTTAGATGGTATAACAGTCTTTTCTTTCCTAAAATACAAAAAGATACCTGATATAACTAAACAAGTTTCTTTAACTAAAACTATAAGTAATACCCATAAAGGTATGTAGTGAGACACATTTAAGCAAACTAATGTAGTTAACAACATTAATTTGTCAGCTAAAGGGTCTAATACTATTCCTACAACAGAAACTACTTCGTATTTTCTAGCAAGATATCCATCTAAAAAATCAGTAAAACTAGCAGTCAAAAATATAATTAAAGCATATATATGAGCATTATCTGTTGATGAAAAAAAGGCTATAGGAAATAGTGGCACAAGGAATATTCTAATTATGGTTAGGATATTTGGTACATATTTCATTATTATTCCCTCCTTGTTAATTGTATATCCATAATTATCACGTTATGATTATTATATATAAAAGATAAATCCAAGTCTATAGTTTTAACCATATTAATTATTTTTTTTACGACTTGATATACAAAAAGAATACCATTAAATTAAAATAAGATCAATTTAATGGTATGTGCTACATATTGTTTAATCAATATTCATTTTGTCTGGAATGGGAAATTGTTGTTATCTTCTTGTGATTGTTATATCACCCATACTACATTCAATAGTATAAGGACTTCTTTTTTTAGTAGTGTCAAAATCAGATTTAATATCGCCCATTGATGCTTTGGCTGATATTAATGAATTATCGTTATCATATAATTTCATATTAATTTCTCCCATATCACATATAATGTTGAAAGAATCAATATGCTTTTTAAAGGTTGTATTGATTGAACCCATATTGGCTTCTAATTCGCAATTATTTAATTCATCATTAGATATAATTTTTACCGTACCCAAATTAGCAGTTATAGTACAGTTTTTAATTGCTGAGTTTGATTCAATATTTACATCACCACTATTTGCTATAATCTCTAAGTTATCTATTTCAGAATTATTATTAAGTTTTACTATTCCAAGAGCACTAATTAACTTAACTGATTTTTTAGGATTAGATATAGTAATATCTATTTGACCTAAACTTGTTGTTATATCAATAATATCTGATACATTGGAATAAAAATCGTTATTATTGATATCTCCCAAATTATTTTTTATATAAAGATTATCGATGGAGAAGTCTTTTGGTACGTATATAGTCAAAGTATTTTTGTAATTGTCTTTATTAATATTTCCAGAAAAATTTCTTGTTTTTATATGTTGAGTAATATTCAGAGTTTTGTTTTTAATTTCAGCATTATAATCTATAGCATAATTATCTATATCAGGTTTAGTGTATATATACTCTACTTTTATATCACTTCTATCTTCCTGTATGAACGAGATACTAGCTACATCTGTAGTTATATCTATTTCATTAATATTGTCTTTAGAAAAAGTATCTTCGATGGTATCTCCTGTTTTGTCATAATGGTTATTGAAATTAAAGTTCATTGAATTATTCCATCCTTTCTCTACAGTATCTTCTATATCATCTACAAAATTATCTTGTACAAAAGGTATAGATTTTAACCAGTCCATATTAAAATATAAATTGTTATCCTCAGATTCTTTATCATCTTTTTTATCATCTGTAATATATGTTTTATAATATAGATCTACATCATTAACAGCCGCATAAGCTATTATGCCAAAAAACGAAGTTACTAAAGTTATACAAAGTATTATAGTTAGACTTTTAAGCTTTTTCATAATAATTATCACTCCTAATAATTTTTTTGTTCCATTCGATATACTTCATAGTAAAATCTTTATATAGTTTTAATGTAACTGATGTACCCACAATAATAAGTCCTCCAACACTTGCAACAAAAATAAATACTAAAAATCCTAGAATAGGATGAGCTATTATATAATAAGGTATGGAAACAAAACTTAATGAAGTCCCTACAACAGAAACTATCAATATAGCGATACTGGATATTATCAATGCTATTCCAACTACGAAAAGTGAGATTAAAACTGCCCATAATGCAAGATAAACTCCAATAAACATTAAATTGAAAAATATCATTCCTATTAATATGGGAATATTATATGTGACTCTATTGTTAATATATTGTACATTTTTTATGTCTTTTTCTCTAGTTTCTCCTCTATTATATGTATGCATATTAGGTATATAAGAAGCAGCGATGGTTTCTGGGTTTCCAAGTTCATCAGCAATCTGTTCTTCTGATTTCCCATCATATAGTCCAGATTTAAAGTGTTCTTCATAGTCATACATAATGTCTCTACGTTCATCATATGGTAGAGATTCAAGTAGGATATCCAATTTTTTTAGAAATTCATTTTTATTCACTTACATCTGCCTCCTCAATTAAAGAATTAACTCTTGAAACAAAATCATACCATTCATTATTTAGTTGATCTTTTGCTTCATAACCCTTTTTTGTCAGGGTATAATATTTCCTTGGTGGACCCTCGGTAGATTCCTTTAGATAAGTTTCAAAATAGTTTTCTTTTGTTAATCTTCTTAATAAAGGATATATGGTTCCTTCGGATATTCTTACGTTGTTGGATATCTTCTTCACTAACTCATAACCATAATAGTCGTCTCTTGAGAGCAGAGATAATACACACAACTCTAATACGCCTTTCTTAAACTGTATATTCATATGTTAACCTCCTAAATCATCTCTCAAATTTTATTATAGTATATCACACACTACCTAATAATACAAGGTACTGATTAAAGAAACATTCTGAACTGTTTTTACTTAATTAATACCACCAAAAATATTTATTACAATTAAATATTAAGCTATAATCTTTTTATATATTATAAAGATGTAAAATATTATATGTCTATTAATTAGTCAGTAGTAATTTTTTACATTTTTACTAAACAAGGAAGAAGATGATAGTAGCTGCTATTATCATAATATGTATAAAATATTAGAAATAAGTCTATCATTTATATGATAGTTATTTAAACCTAAATTGTTTAATAATTATGAAATAAATTCTTGACAAATATGTTCAATTTAGATATACTTTGATTATCAAATTATTTGCAACACAAAACAAATAGGAGAGACGATATGAAAAATGTTAAAATCATAGGAACAGGTAGTTATCTACCAGATAATATAGTATCAAATAATGATCTATCCTCCTTTGTTGATACAAATGATGAATGGATTAGTAGCCGTACTGGAATTAAAAATAGACGAATTACAACTGGTGAAGGGACAACAGATATAGCAGTTAATGCTGCAAAAAAGGCTATTGAATCTTCAAAAATACACCCTAGTGAAATTGACTTGATATTAGTAGCTACTATTTCATCAGATAATTTTACTCCATCTACTTCATGTGAAGTACAGAAGGAAATACAAGCAGACAATGCTATGTGTTTTGACATTAATGCTGCATGTTCTGGTTTTATATTTGCACTAAATACAGCTACAGCTTATATTAAAGCAGGTTTAGCAAAAAATGCTTTAGTTATTGGAGTGGAAGTATTATCTAGATTGACTGATTGGAAAGATAGAAGAACATGTGTATTATTTGGTGATGGCTCTGGTGCAGCTGTAATTAGCGAATCAGAAGAAAAAGGAATAGATAATTTTGACTGCAAATCATTTGGAAATTTAAGTGAATATCTAATATGTGGTGGAAGCGATCTGAAAAATCCTTTTGTCAACAAAGAGTCAGATAAATATATACAGATGAATGGACAGGAAGTATTTAAATTCGCATGTGGTTATGTACCAAAAGGTATTAAACATGTTATTGAAAAATCACCATATGAGATAGAAGATATTGATTATTTTGTATTACATCAAGCTAATGAGAGAATAATTAATTCCATAGCTAAAAGGTTAAAAATACCTCAAGATAAGATATATAAAAACATTTCTTCATATGGTAACACATCATCAGCTAGTATACCTATTGCTTTAGATGAAATGTATAGAAAGAATATATTGAAAAAAGGTCATAAAATTATTATAGCAGGCTTTGGTGGAGGACTTACTTACGGAGTCGCTATGATAACAATCTAAATTAAAATAATATAAATCAATTAGGAGGATTATAAAATGGATTTTGAAAAATTAAAAGAGATAGTAATCGATCAACTAGATGTTGAAGAAAGCGAAGTAACATTAGAAGCTAAATTTATAGATGATCTTGGAGCAGATTCCCTAGACTTATTTGAATTGGTCATGGCGATTGAAGAAGAATCTGGAGTGGAGATTAAAAACGAGGATTTACCTTCAGTAATTACTGTACAAAATGCATTAGATTACGTGAAAAACAATCAGTAACGAATGATTAACTTATAACCAATCAGGGGTACCCGATTGGTTTAAATTTTAAGGAGTGAAAATAGTGGAATCTGAGATTTGTAAGATGTTGAATATTAAATATCCAATATTTCAAGGTGCTATGGCTTGGATAGCTGAGTATAACTTGGTAGCTGCAGTATCAAATGCAGGAGGTCTTGGAATTATTGCAGGAGGAAATGCTCCTTGTGATTTGGTCAGAGAACAAATAAGGAAGACAAAAGAATTAACTGACAAACCTTTTGGAGTTAATATAATGCTCCTTTCACCTTATGCAGATGAAATAGCTCATATGATCTGTGAAGAGAAAGTTGCAGTTGTCACAACAGGGGCAGGAAATCCTGGTAAATATTTAGAGATGTGGAGAGAAAACAATATTAAGGTTGTACCTGTAGTACCATCCGTTGCGTTAGCCAGAAGAATGGAAAGATCAGGTGTGGATGCTGTTATCGCAGAAGGTTGTGAATCAGGTGGTCATGTTGGAGAATTGACGACTATGGCACTCTTACCACAAGTTGTAGACTCTGTAGATATTCCTGTTATTGCTGCTGGTGGAATTGGTGATGGAAGAGGTTTAGCTGCTGCCAAGATGCTTGGAGCTGATGCATTCCAAATAGGAACAAGATTCTTAGTTGCAAAAGAATGTATAGTACATAAAAACTATAAGGATAAAATTCTAAAAGCTAAGGATATTGACACTCGTGTGACGGGAAAAGTTACAGGCCATCCAGTAAGAGCATTAAAGAATAAGTTTACAAGAAAACTTATTCAATTGGAAAAAGAACGAGTTAGTGTGGAAGAATTAGAGGAATTCGGTACTGGCAAGCTTAGGTTAGCTGTTATGGATGGAGATGTGACGAATGGTTCTGTAATGGCAGGTCAGATTGCAGGATTAATTTCTAAAGAACAGACTTGTAGTGAAATAATACAAGAATTAATGATAGATGCGAATAAGACTATGAAAAAATATTTAGAAAGCTAGGAAGAGCAGGCTGTTTAGATATATGAAAGGAATGAAAGACATGGGAAAGACAGCTTTTTTATTTCCTGGGCAAGGGGCTCAATATCTTGGTATGGGAAAAGAAATAGCCAATAATTATAAAAGCAGTAAAGAAATTTTTCAAATCGCCAGTGAGGCACTAGAACTTGATATAGAAGAAATATGTAACGAAAAAGAAGATGTTCTTAATAAAACAGAATATACACAGCCTGCAATACTGACAACTACTATAGCTATTTTAGAAGCTGTAAAAGAACATGGATTAGAGGCAGATGTAGTTGCTGGATTAAGCCTAGGGGAATATAGTGCTTTAGTAGCTAATGAGACGTTGGATTTTCGAGAAGCTGTAAGTCTTGTTAGAAAAAGAGGTAAATATATGGAAGAAGCTGTTCCTGACGGTAAAGGTTCTATGGCAGCAGTCCTAGGTCTAGAACCACGTAAAGTCGAAGAGATATGTGACAGTGTAGATGGAATGGTTAAACCAGCTAATTATAATTGCCCAGGACAAATTGTAATAGCGGGAGAAGTAGAAGCATTAGATACTGCTTGTGAAAAATTAGAAGAAGCAGGTGCTAGAAGAGTAATTAAGCTAAAAGTAAGTGGACCTTTTCATACCCCTATGCTTAACTCAGCAGCGGAAAAATTAATGAAAGAACTAGATAAAGTCAATGTCAAGAAAAGTAAGATACCGTATATAACCAATGTAACAGCCGATTATGTAGATAATTATGATGATGTCAAATCTTATTTAACTAAACAAGTCATTTCACCAGTAAGATGGGAAGAGACCATAAACAAAATGATAGATGATGGTGTAGACACATTTGTAGAAATAGGACCAGGTAAAACATTAAGTTCATTTGTCAAAAAAGTAGATAAGAGTAAAAGAATTATTAATATACAAGATATGAAATCTTTAGATAAAGCATTGAAACTAATCAATAAAGTAGATTGATAATAATAGGTATACGAATAAGAATTAAAATCCCATAGAAAGGATGATAATCTAATGGATAAGATTGCTGTAGTAACTGGTTCTGGTAGAGGGATTGGTAGAGCAATAGCTCTTAGGTTAGCTAAAGATGGTATAACAGTAGCTGTTAACTATAGAAACAGTGAAAGTAAAGCAAATGAATTAGTTGAAGAAATTACTCAAAATGGAGGTAAAGCAAAAGCATATAAAGCTGATGTAAGTAATTATGAAGATGCTAAGTCTCTAATATCTCAAATTAAAGATGATTTTGGAAGAATAGATATTTTAGTTAATAATGCAGGCATTACTAAAGATATGTTAATGTTGAAGATGACAGAGAAAGAATTTGATGATGTTATAAATGTTAATTTAAAAGGAACATTCAATTGCATTAAGCATGTAAATAGGATCATGTTAAAACAAAGAGCAGGAAGAATTATTAACATATCTTCTGTTATCGGTGAAATAGGTAATGTCGGTCAGGCAAACTATGCAGCATCAAAAGCAGGGATAATAGGTTTAACTAAATCAATGTCAAAAGAATTAGCTACTAGAAATATAACTGTAAATGCTGTTGCACCAGGGTTTATAGAAAGTGATATGACTGATACTATAAATGATAAATATAAAGAACAGATTCTATTGAATATTCCTATGAAAAGAATCGGCAAGGCTGAAGAAGTTGCTAATGCAGTAGCCTTTTTAGCATCAGATGAGGCAAGTTATATTACCGGTCAAGTAATTAATGTAGACGGTGGAATGGTTGTATAGTTTACATGAAAGGAAGATTAACTATGAAAAGAAGAGTTGTTATAACGGGACTAGGTGTTATTACACCAGTTGGGAATAATGTAGATGAATACTGGAATAATCTAAAAGCAGGAAAAATTGGATTTGGGGAAATTACCTCATTTGATGCATCAGAGTATCGAGCAAAAATAGTAGGTGAAGTAAAAGACTTCGATCCAAAAGAATATATGGAAAGAAAAAGAGCAAAGAGAATGGATAGATTCGCTCAATTTTCTATAGCGGCTGCTAAGCAAGCTCTTGATGATTCTGGCCTTGATTTAAAAAAAGAAAACCTTGAAAGAATAGGAGTTACTGTAGGAACAGGTGTTGGTGGTCTTGGAACTATAGAAAAAGAAGAACAAAAATTACTATCTAAAGGTCCTAACAAAGTTTCTCCAATGTTCATACCAATGGTAATTACTAATATGGCAGCAGGCAATATAGCTATACAATTTGGCTTGAAAGGTATATGTACTAATATAGTGACAGCATGTGCAACTAGTACCAATACTATAGGGGATGCATTCAGAACAATACAATACGGTGATGCAGATGTTATGGTTTCTGGTGGAACAGAAAGTTGTATCGTACCACTTGGAGTTTCTGGATTTACTGCACTCCAAGCATTGAGTAGTAGTGAAGATCCTGAAAAAGCGTCAAGACCATTTGATAAGAATAGAGATGGCTTCGTAATGGGTGAAGGCGCTGGTATAGTAATATTAGAAGAATTAGAACATGCAAAAGCTAGAGGTGCTAATATATTAGCGGAAGTAAAAGGATATGGAGCAGCTTGTGATGCATATCATATTACAGCCCCAGCTCCAGGTGGAGAAGGAGCTGCTAGATCTATGAAGATAGCGCTAAAAGATGCTGGAATCGAGCCTGAAGAAATATCTTATATAAATGCACATGGAACAAGTACAGTATACAATGATAAATTAGAAACTGCTGCAATAAAGAAAGTTTTTAATGATTATGCATATAAAGTTCCAATCAGTTCAACTAAGTCAATGATTGGACATTTACTTGGAGCAGCTGGAGCAGTTGAGATAGTTGCATGTGTAAAAACGATATTAGATGGATATATACATCCAACAGTAGGCTATACGACCAAAGATGAAGAATGCGACTTGGACTATGTTCCTGTAAAAGGAAGAAATGCTAAAGTAAAATATGTTTTATCCAATTCTCTTGGATTTGGTGGACATAATGCTTCATTAGTTATAAGTAAATATGAGGAATAAATTGTTGGTAATTTTAGAAACTCTTAATTATATAAGGAAGTGAAAACTATTGAAATTCGAAAATATAAAGGAGCTTATTAATATAGTAAGCGAAAAGGGGTTAGCACGTGTAGATATTGAAAAAGAGGGTTTTAAAATATCTATAAGAAAAGAAAATAAGACTATAATTACATCAGATAAATCATTAGATGTTGACAATACAAAATTGAAACAAGAAAAAAAGAAGAATGAAGAATCAGAGGTCAATGATGATTCTAATATGGACATAGAAGATGAGAACGCCATAGTAGTTAAATCTCCAATAGTAGGTACATTCTACAGTGCTGCGAGTCCTGATGAAGAAGATTATGTCAAGCTTGGAGATAAAGTAACTAAGGGCAAGACTCTATGTATAATTGAAGCAATGAAATTAATGAATGATATAGAAGCAGAGATTTCAGGTGAAATTGTTGATATTATGGTTAAAAATGAAGAGATAGTAGAATATAATCAGCCTTTATTTAAAATAAAACCGTAGATATTATAATAGTATATAAGCACTATTAATCTATATTTTTAAAGAAAGGAATAGGTTGTTATTATGTTAGATGTAACAGAAATTCAAAAGATTATCCCACATAGATATCCATTTCTATTAATTGACAGAATTACAGAATTAGAACCAGGTAAAAGAGGAGTAGGATTCAAAAATGTATCTATCAATGATTATTTTTTTCAAGGACATTTTCCTAATGAACCAGTTATGCCTGGAGTACTTATAGTAGAAGCTCTTGCTCAAGTGGGAGCAGTTACTTTACTAAGTTTAGATGAGATGAAAGGGAAAACTGCATATTTTGGAGGTATTAACAAAACCAAAATAAGACGAAAAGTTGTACCTGGAGACCGATTGAAGTTAGAAATAGATATTATTAAGAGAAAAGGACCAGTAGGAGTAGGAAAAGTAGTTGCATCTGTAGATGGAGAAACAGCTGTTACTGGTGAACTAACATTTATTGCTAAATAAAATGAATGTAATGTTTTGGAAAGTAGGTGAAATATGTTTAATAAAATCCTTATTGCAAATAGAGGCGAGATCGCTGTACGAATAATAAGAGCATGTAGAGAAATGAATATACAGACAGTGGCAGTCTATTCAGAGATTGACAAAGAAGCTCTACACACACAGTTAGCAGATGAAGCTATATGTATTGGACCGGCCCCAGCAAAAGATAGTTATCTTGACATTAAAAAGATAATAAGTGCAGCTATTGTGACAGGAGCCAATGCAATTCATCCAGGATTTGGATTTCTTTCTGAAAACAGTAAATTTGCTAAAGTGTGTGAGGAATGTAATATTACATTCATAGGTCCAACTGGTGATATGATGGATAGGATGGGTAACAAATCAAAGGCCAGAGAAACAATGGTTGAAAATAATATTCCCGTAGTTCCAGGATCAGAAGGAGCTGTAGCCAATGTGGAGGAAGCTGTAAAGATAGCAGAAGAGATTGGATATCCTGTTATAATAAAAGCATCTGCAGGCGGTGGCGGAAGAGGAATGCGAATAGCTAATGACAGTGATGAACTATATAATTCTTATAAAACTGCTAGTGCTGAAGCAAAAAGTGCTTTCGGTGATGATACTATGTATGTAGAGAAATATATTACTAATCCTAGACATATAGAATTTCAGATATTAGCTGACAATTATGGTAATACAGTACACTTAGGTGAAAGGGATTGTTCAATGCAGAGAAGGCATCAAAAAGTCTTGGAAGAATCTCCTTCAGCAGCAATAACTGATGAACTTAGAAAAAAAATGGGTGAAGTAGCTGTAAAAGCAGCTAAAGCTATTAATTATAGAAATGCTGGAACAGTAGAATTTTTATTAAATGATACTGGAGAATTTTATTTTATTGAAATGAATACCAGAATTCAAGTAGAACATCCAGTTACAGAAATGGTTACAGGAATAGATTTAATTAAAGGGCAGATCCAAATTGCAAATGGTGATAAGTTGGATTACTCCCAAAAAGATATCAACATTAAAGGGCATGCTATAGAATTAAGAATTAATGCGGAAAATCCAAGTAAAGGATTTAGACCATCTCCTGGAGATATTAGTTTTCTGCACATGCCTAGCGGAAAAGATATAAGAGTTGATAGTGCAATATACTGCGGATATAAAATACCTCCTACTTACGATTCAATGATAGCTAAATTAATAGTTTTTGATAAAGACAGAAAAAGTGCTATAAAAAAATTAAATAGTGCTATTGGTGAATTTATTGTAGAAGGTGTAGATACCAACATAGATTTTCAATATGAATTAATAAATGATGATAGTTTTATAAGAGGTAATTATAATACATCATTTATTGAAAAATTTATGGAGAGATAATTGAAGAAATACTAACTCAACTTTCTCAGTTCGATATTCTATGTGGGAAAGTTGAGATATTGACCTAATGGTTGAAAGAAAGTTTTTCTTCATAAAACTTTTATAGAAGAATTAAAATACTACATAAAAAATTCTATCAAGAACAGATAATAACAAAAAATAGTAAAGGGTAATATTTTGCCTGTTTTTATATGCTATTTATAAAATTAAGTTATTGCCATTTCCCTAGGTTGGATATTACCTTTTACTATTTTTTGACATTATCGAGAGCAAGCTTAATGTATACAATTTGTTTTAACTAAATTAATTATTAAAGGGGTATATGTATGAAAGAATTGTTTAAAAAGAAAAAATACATTAAATTACCTATAAAAACAACAATAAACAATAAAGAAGATTATGATGATGTAAATGATCCATCAGTACCTTCAGGAAAATGGATAAAATGTAATAACTGTGGAGAAATAATTTATAAAGACGATTTTGATGCCAAAAATCAGATATGTACCAAATGTCATAAGCATTTTAGAATGGATAGCGAATCAAGGATATCACAAGTCATTGATTCTGGTTCTTTTAAAGAACTAAATGCTGATCTTATTACTAAGAATGTTTTGGATTTTCCGGAATATCTTGATAAAATTAATTGTCTAAGGGAAAAAACAGGTTTAGTAGAAGGAGTAATAACTGGTGAAGGTAAGATAAATGGTATAAAAGTAGTTATTGCAGTGATGGACAGTAGGTTTATGATGGGAAGTATGGGAGAAGTAGTTGGTGAGAAAATTACAAGAGCTATAGAACATGCTACTAGTAGAAAACTACCGATAATTATATTTACTGCATCAGGTGGTGCGAGAATGCAGGAAGGAATAGTTTCATTAATGCAGATGGCTAAAACTTCAGCTGCATTAGCTAAGCATAGCGAATCTGGACTTTTATATATAACGGTTCTGACAGATCCAACAACTGGAGGAGTAACAGCTAGTTTCGCAATGTTAGGTGATATAATTCTTGCAGAACCAGGAACACTTATTGGATTTGCTGGTGCTAGAGTTATAGAACAGACAATCAATCAGAAATTACCAGAAGGTTTTCAAAGAGCTGAATTCTTACTAGAACATGGATATATAGATATGATTGTAGAAAGAAGAGACATGAAAGGTACTTTATATAAATTATTAAAATTTCATTGTTAAATTATATTAAAGAGGTGTAAAATATGAATCCATGGGAAAAAGTAAGTATAGCAAGAATGGCTGAGAGACCGACTTCCGAAGATTATATAAAACTTATTTTTGACGACTTTTTGGAGCTTCATGGAGATAGATTATATAGTGATGATAACGCTATTATAGGTGGTATCGGATTACTTGAAGGTATGCCTGTCACAATTATCGGGCAGCAAAAAGGGCGTTGTACAAAAGAAAATATTGATAGGAATTTTGGTATGCCTCATCCCGAAGGGTACAGAAAATCACTTAGACTCATGAAGCAGGCAGAAAAATTTAATAGACCCATTATTTGTTTTATTGACACACCGGGAGCATATTGTGGCATAGGAGCAGAAAAAAGAGGTCAAGGTGAGGCAATCGCAAGAAATTTATTTGAGATGGCTAGATTGAAAGTACCTGTTGTTTCTGTTGTGATAGGTGAAGGAGGAAGTGGAGGAGCATTAGCTTTAGCAGTATCTGATAGAGTTTGGATGCTGGAAAACTCAATATACTCTATACTTTCACCAGAAGGATTTGCAAGTATTTTATGGAAAGATAGCAAGAGGGCTAAAGAAGCCGCTGAGGTAATGAAAATAACTGCTGATGATTTATTGGAATTGGGAATTATAGAAAAAATTATAAAAGAGCCTGATGGTGGTGCACATAATAGTTTCGAAGAGATCGCTAGGGAACTTAAAGATAATTTCATTAATGAAATAGAGAAGTTACTAGAAATTGATCAAGAAGTTTTAATTGAAAATAGATATAATAGATATAGAAAGCAAATTAACCCTATACACCGATAATTATCTGGATTTATGTAGAGAAAAAGAGTATAATAAGAACAAGGATTCTGATTAAAATAGATATATTTTAATTGGACTTCTTGTTTTTTAATAGTAAAGTTTTATTTTACTATTTACCTGAGGCTTAGCCTCATATTTTTTGCAACAAGGGTTAATATAGTTATAGTACATCGGAGGGAAGAAAATGGCTAAAAAGCAGAAAAAAGACACAAGAACAATCAAAGCATTAGGAATTTTAGTTCTAGTCATTGCAGCAGTCTGTATAGGACTTACATTGGGAAAAGGAGCATCCAAACCAAAAAGCAATGAAAAGAATGATGAAAACAATAATGTAGTGAACCAAGAATCTACTGACGAACCAAAGAATTCAGTTGACACTGGAGTAGAAAACGGAACCGATACGGATTCCAATCAAAAATTGGATGAAAAAGAAAAAACAGATGAAAAAGTAAAGTCTGAGACACAAGAAACAGAGACAACCGATGAAAAAGAAGAAAATATTCAAAAAGAAAACACTGAAGTAGCAAAAGATGATACTGATACAGAAAAAGAAACACCTCAAGGAAGCAGTAATGGAGATAACTTCGATATGAATGTTGATACTGCTGATTTATCCAATGCAAGAGATGGTTGGAGTTTTAGAGTGAATGATGAACATAAGCAACCAGAAGGGTATAATAAATTCGATATAGGTCAATACGATGCTTATTATGTTGCTGATACAGACGAAAAAGTAATATATCTAACATTTGATGAAGGATATGAAAATGGTTATACGGCAAAAATTCTTGATACATTAAAAGAAAATGATGTAAAAGCAACTTTTTTTGTTACAAAACCTTACATAAAAAAGAATGTTGATTTATGCAAAAGAATGAAAGAGGAAGGACATATAGTAGGAAATCATTCGGTTAATCATAAAAGAATGCATGAGCTTACAGATGATAAAATTAAGTATGAAATAGAAGAGACAGCAAGATATTTTGAAGAAATGACAGGATATAAGATGGATACTTTCTTTAGACCACCAGAAGGAGAGTATAGTGAAAGGACATTATATTTAACTAGAAAATTAGGATACAAGACTATGTTTTGGAGTATGGCTCATCGTGATTGGGAAGTTGATAATCAGCCGAGTGTAGAAACTACATATGAATATGTAACTAATCATACTCATCCAGGTATGATAGCGTTATTACATGCGGTATCATCATCTAATACAGAAGCACTTGACAGTATTCTAAAAACAATAAAAGATCAGGGTTATAGATTCGGAAATCTATATGAAGTTGAATAAATAAATAATCTGAGTTTAATTAAAAAGGAGATACCGCTGTTATTTGAATCATATACTATGATTTAATTGCAGCGGTATTTTTATATATGTATATTTTTATTAAATAGGAAAATTCTACTTTCTATTTTCCTTGAAATCTTTTATGGGGCTTAGCTTTTTGTTCTTTGGCAAATAATTTATTATAAAGATTATTAACTTGACCTTTTAAGCTAATTAACCTTTTTTTAGCAGATTCATCCCCTTGAATGTATTTGAGCATCAAATTTCCTTCTTCCAAACATAATTCATCATGTAGAGGGAAGATTTCTCTAAACAGATATAGAGCATATTTAACAAGTCGGAAAGGACCTACTGGACGAGGGGTTTCTCCTTCTGGATATTCAACACCTACGCTGTAAAGATCTTTGATACTATCAATAATATCAGTTTGCTTATTGGAAGGAGCAAAAACTATACTGAAGAACCATCCGAATAAATCTCTATCTTCACATCCATGAGCGTCACTCACACCTACTATAGGTATATCTTTACCTTTTGCTCGCTCTTCATAATATCTAGCGATCTGTAATGTGTTAGATGAAAATTCGTATCTGTGATAGCCACCTACAACTTCATTAGCATCATAGGGTTGATTGTCATACATATAATCAATGACAGAATTGGAGATGTAATAACCAGAATCTATTAACCAGTAAGGGTGACAGAAGATAGATAATCCTCCTCCTTTTCTTATTTTATCGAAACACCATTCACTAGAAGCACACTCATATCTTGCATGATCATCGTCAATATCTATAGTTTTTTCAATATCTTTAACTTCTTTGTAGTATTCATCTTTATTTTCCTTCATATATTCATTAACACTGAAATTTCCACCAAAATTAATAATATGAACATTATTATTTTCGGGATGAACTTCTTCTCCATTTGCTATCAACATATCAAGTTCAACGTCTTTAAAACTATTTTTGCTTTCAATTGACGGATAATATTTTCCATGGTCGGTTAATGCCATGAAATCAAATCCTATTTTTCTACAAGATGCGGTAACAAAAGCAGGAGATTCTGTTCCGTCCGAGCGATGACTGTGCATATGTAGATCTCCTTTATAAGGAATCCTATCAAATAAATCAGGTTTTACAGAATAGAAATTGAAAGAATATGTTTTTTTGGTTTTAGTATTAGTAATTCTAATTGTATGCTCTTGTTCTCCTGTAAAATGTTGGTTTAATTCAATTACACCATTTTCCCCTCTAACCATATACTTATCTTGGTAATTATATTCCCCTTTATTAGAAAAATGTTCTAAAGGATAATAAACAACCTCATAATCAGTATCAGAGTCAAAAGATTCGTGATTAACCAAAGGTTTGATTCTTATATCGACTGTTGTATCCGCCAGAATTATTTTAGGGGTGACTTCAAAAAAACGTAATACTTCATTCATCACATATCCTCCTTAAATACTTATTTTTTTTATTATAGCATAATGAATTTAAGCAAACAAGTATTTGTGTGAAGTTATATTAATATATATGTAATAGCAAGTAAATATTAGCGTTTAACTAAATAAAATTATATTATTTCCTTGAGATTTAATAAAATTATGATATAATTATTTGCATAAAGTTGTATATATGTGTATTTATTAGGAAAAAATATGCTGTTATATAATAAGGAGATGTTTTTTGGAATGATAAAATTAAATAAAACTCAGGTAAAAATATTTATTTTATGTTGGGCTGCATATGCCAGCATATATTTTGGAAGAGTCAACTTATCTGTAGCTATTCCCCAAATTCAAAATACTTTTGGTTGGTCAAAGGGAAGTATAGGGTTGATAGGTACACTATTCTATTGGGTATATGGTTTTGGACAATTGATTAATGGGCAAATAGGAGACAAAGTATCAGCTAGGAAAATTATATTTATGGGTTTGATAACAACAGCTGTATGTAATATATTTTTTGGGTTTTCTTATGTATATTTGATAATGATAATTTTATGGGTAGTTAATGCATATGCACAATCTTTATTATGGGGTCCTATAGTTAAATCAATAACTAATTGGTATGAATATGATAAGAGAAGTAGTGTCTCCATAGGTATATCAACCTCAATGGTAGCAGGTTACTTATTGGCTTGGGGAGGTTCTGGATTAATAATATCAAGATATAGCTGGAACTATGTGTTTTTAATACCTGGAGTAGTTATATTTATTTATTCAATAATATGGTTTATATTTTTTATAGACAAACCTAAGGTGCAAGAATCATGTGTACTAAATGATACAAGAGAATCTAGTATATCTGAAAATCAAGATAAGTACACATTACTTCAAGTAGTGAAAAGATCTAAATTGATTTATATTGTCATAGCTTGTTGTGTACAAGGAATAATAAAAGACTCTATCGCATTGTGGGCTCCTAGTTTATTTATGGAAACACAGAGTCTTGATATCAATAAAACAATTCAATATATAATATTTATACCTTGTATGAATTTATTAGGTATGATGTTAGCAAGTTATTTAAATAAAAAAATGCAATATAAAGAAAAACGTACCATAGTTTGGTTGTTTATAGCAGGTATAATTACGGTATTGGGATATTTTATGTTCGGCTCATATAGTACAGTAACAGCTCTATTATTCTTGGGATTATTATCTGCTGTAATGTATGGAGCTAATACTCTATTGCTCGGAGTTATTCCATTGCATTTTTCAAAATACAATAGGGCTTCTTCTGTAGCGGGATTTTTAGATTTCTGTTCGTATTTTGCAGCGGGATTTTCAACATTTGTTACAGGTGTTTTAGTGGATTCTTTTGGATGGAATGGAGTTATGGTCTTTTGGATTGTTTGTTTGATAATAGGAACGATAGCTTTGCTTATGAGTCTTAAATATGATAAAATAGCAGTAAAAATGAAAGAAGTAATGAATAATACATATTAGCTAATTGAAGGAGTGGGAGTTTTGTTAGCAGAGGAAAGATATAAAATTATACTTGAATTGTTGGAGAAAAATAATTCAGTGAAATCTTCTTATTTAATTGAACTTTTTGGTGTTTCTGTGGAAACAGTAAGAAGGGATTTAGAACATATGGAGAGTAAAGGATTTTTACATCGTGTGCATGGAGGAGCAATGCTAGATGAGATTAATCCAAAACCAGTAGACTTTAAGATAAGAGAAAAAAGTCATAATGAAGAAAAAGTTAAAATAGCGGAGAATGCAATTAAGTATATATCTGAAGAATCTGTTATAGCTCTAGACAATGGTACTACAACATTAGAAATAGCAAAACTTCTAAAATATAATTTTAAGAAATTAACTATATTAACTAATTCAATATTAGTAGTTGAAGAATTAATAGATCGAAATAATTATACAATCATATTATTAGGTGGTATAGTTAATAGTAAAGATAAATCCCTAAAAGGAGAACTAGTCGAAAATTATATCAATTTATTTCATATAGATATATCTTTCATTAGCGTTAGCGGAATATCTTTAAAAGAAGGTGCTACGGAATTCGAATTAGAAACAATACCTATACAGAAGAAATTAATTGAACGTTCTGGGAAAAAAATATTGTTGGCTGATAGCAGCAAATTCGGGGTTGTATCTTTACTGAAAGTTTGTGACTTAAATGATGTGGATACAATAATTACAGATTCTAATTTGAAAGATTCAATATATGCTAGATATAAGGAAAAGGGAATCAACGTAATCAAATGATCTGTTATAGATAGTAGACTTATACAATTCAATAGTTCCAGATATTTTATAAAGGGTAGCTTTTTACTATAGGTTTGTTGATTATATATATTTATGTGGGTATTATCCATGCTTTTTATAACTTTTTACTCTTTACAAAGGAGTTAGAATTATATTATAATTTAGACTGTTGTTTGATTAACATATCATGATAAATAAGTTTAACGTTCAATCAATATAGTATATACTTAGATTAATTAATCTTGATAATTTAATTTTCGTATACTGTAGAAGTTGGAATCAGAAACAATTAATAAAACAAGTAATTTTACTAATAATATAAATAAGGTAAGTTTCATATGAATTGGTTAATAATAAATATGAAATGGACTTTACAATAAAATAACTAGGAGGTACATAAATGTCCAAGATATTTGAACAAAAAGACTGGCAAGAAAGCATGAAATTAAGATTTGATTTTAATAATATGATGACAGCTTATGTTGGTGAGAACGGTATTAATGAATCAGAGATAGCTGATTTGGAAGCACAAATTGAAAAAGCTGAAAAAGCTATGGTAGAAAAACGTACTAACGGAGGAATGGACTGGAGAGAATTACCATACAATCAAGCAGAAGTCGTATCTGATATTAAATCTTATGTAGAAAGTGTTAAAGATGATTTTGATGCTTTTGTAGTATTAGGAATCGGCGGCTCAGCACTTGGTCCAATTGCAGTACAACAAGCCATTAATCATCCTTATTATAATGAATTATCTAAAGAAAAAAGAGGGGGATATCCAAAATTATATGTAATGGATAATGTTGATCCTGAAAAACTTGTTTCTTTATTTAATATCATCGATCTTGATAAAACATTATTTAATGTCATTACTAAATCTGGAAGTACTTCAGAAACAATGTCCCAATTTATGATTATCAAAGAAATGTTAGAAGAAAAATTAGGTAAAGAAGAATCTAAGAAGCATATTGTATGTACTACTGATGTTAAGAATGGTAATCTTAGACCTATAGCTGATACAGAAGGATACAAAAGCTTTGTTATTCCTGCAGGAGTTGGAGGAAGATTTTCAGAGCTTACACCAGTTGGTTTATTGCCAGCAGCTATGTGCGGTATAGATATTGAAGAATTGTTAGCAGGAGCAGCTTATATGGATGAAATGTGTAAAACAGATAATACATTCAAGAACCCTGCATCAATGTATGCTATTCTTAATTATATATCAATGAAAAAAGGTAAGAATATATCAGTTATCATGCCTTATGCAGACTCATTAAAATACATTGGTGATTGGTATGCACAATTATGGGCAGAATCACTTGGTAAGAAATACGATAATGATAAGAATGTGGTAAATTCTGGACAAACACCAGTAAGAGCTCTAGGAGCTACTGATCAGCATTCACAAGTTCAATTATACTCTGAAGGACCTAAAGACAAAGTTATCGTATTTGTAGGTGTTGACAAATATAAGACATCTCTAGATATTCCAAAGATATATGGCGATATTCCAAGTCTTGGATTCTTAGGTGGAGAGACTCATAATAAATTAATAAAAACAGAGCAAATGGCTACTGAATATGCTCTATTGAAATCAGGTCAAACTAATATGACTATAACTTTACCAGAAGTTAATGAATTTACATTAGGTCAAATCTTATACTTATTTGAAGTAGCTACTGGATTTGCAGGAGAGTTATTGAATATTAATGCATTTGACCAGCCTGGAGTAGAAGAAGGTAAAAATGCAACATATGCTATGTTTGGAAGACCAGGATATGATGAAAAAAAAGCTGAACTTGATAAAAGACCGGCTAAGAATGATAAATACATCATCTAATAAGACATAATAAAAGGAGCTATTATAGCTCCTTTTATTATAATCTCATTATGCTTCTTCTTTTTTTCTTTTCTTTTTCAACATCTATAATTTCTATTTCAAGGTAATCAAAATCAATTTGTTCTATAAAATGATCTTGTTTAAATGAAGTTTTCCCATATGCAGGATAATCTTTATAATTATCATTCAGCCACATAGGATGTTGTAAATCAAATTCATAGCATATTTTATCAAGACAATCATGAGTCAGAGCATCTTTAGATAGATTATCTTCCATTTGCTCTATAACAGTATCTTTTACCATTTTATTATTTTTATAAACTTTTCCCCAAAGTCTGAACATATTATTTTCCTCTCTACGGATAAAAAATTCTTGATTTTAATTAGTAGCGTTTATATTATTATATATGCATTATAAACAAGCTTCAACCTTTATTTTCATTAAGACTTAATAAAGTAATATCTATAAAATGTCAGATATACTATAGATAATCTTCTCTTTACAGGTCATGTTATAATATTAATGTGAGTTTTTTTCGGATCTTTTATTTATTAAAATAATGGAAGTCTTAAGGAAAGGTAATAGATGATGATTTATAAAGACATTGTTGAAGGTATTTTTATTGAACGTCCCAATAGATTTATAGCGAAAGTATTAATAAATGGAATACTAGAGACTGTTCATGTTAAAAATACTGGAAGATGTAAAGAGATTCTAGTTGAAGGAACTAAAATATTTTTACAAAAAAGTAATAATCCTAATAGAAAAACCAAATATTCATTGATAAGTGCATATAAAGACGATATGCTGATAAATATTGATTCTCAAGTACCTAATTATGTGGTATATGAAGCAATAGCTGATAATAAAATACGTGAATTTGTTGATTGCGATATACTAAAAAGAGAACAGAAATATAAAAATTCCAGGTTCGATTTATATTATGAAAAAAATAACAAAAAAGGATTTATAGAAGTCAAAGGTGTAACTCTAGAAAATGACGGTCTAGCAATGTTTCCTGATGCTCCCACCAAAAGAGGAACAAAACATCTTGAAGAACTCATTGATGCCACATGTAATGGATATGAAAGCAATCTGTTTTTACTGATACAGATTGATGATATAAATAAATTCAAACCTAATCATGTGACGGATAAATTATTTGCTAAAACTTTATTGAAAGCAAAAGATGCAGGAGTCAGAATTTTATGTTATAATTCATTAGTGACAAAAGATGAAATAATTATTGGAAGTAAAGCAAAAATATGCTTAGAAACAGAATTCAACTAAAGAAGGTGAAATCATGGAAGGAGAAGAAAGAAGAACTAATATTATAAAACTTTTAACAGAAAGTGAAGAACCAATAACTGGATCAAATTTAGCCAAAACATATTCAGTAAGTCGTCAAGTAATAGTTCAAGACATAGCACTACTTAGAGCTAAAGGGTGCAAAATCATTTCGACATCTAATGGTTATATGATATATGAAACCAAAAAGGAATTCACTAAGCTATTGGCCGTAAAACACTCAAAACATCAGATAAAAGAAGAATTAGAAATAATGGTGGATTTTGGTGCAACAATAGTGAATGTTATGGTTGTTCATCCTGTTTATGGTGAAATAACTGCTAATCTTATGATTTCTTCTAGAAAACATATAGATGATTTTATGAAAAAACTTCAGAACAACGAATCAGTACCTCTTATGAGATTAAAGAATGGCGAACATTATCACTTAATAAAAGCAAGTAATCCTAAGATTTTGGATTTAGTTGAAAAAGAATTAAAATTAAAAGGATTTTTAATGTAAAAAAATTTAATTACAGGTGACAAGACACATGAATTTACAGGAGGATTGTTATGAAACAAGGAAATAAGAAAAGTGGATTCATTAATAAAATTATAAACCGATATTTTATTGATGGGTTGAGTGGTATGGCAATGGGATTATTCTCAACTTTGATTGTTGGATTGATCATTAAGCAGATAGGAAGTTTAATTGGAGACAATCTTATTGGGAATACATTAACTAGCATAGGTTCCATTGCGAGCATATTGACAGGAGCAGGAATTGGTGTAGGTGTGGCCCATAAGCTGAAGACATCAAATTTAGTAATGTATTCATCAGCCGTTACTGGTCTAGTTGGTGCATATGCCGGTAAAATCATCAGTGGTCAGACTTTTGTTGATGGTAATGTTTTGCTTATTGGTCCAGGAGAACCCCTTGGAGCTTTTATTGCTGTTATTTTTGGTATTGAAATAGGAAAACTGGTAGCAGGTAAAACTAAGATTGATATTATACTCACACCTATAACAACAATTATAGTTGGAAGTAGTATTGGTCTATTAGTTGGACCGTCAATATCTTCATTTATGTTTTGGCTTGGTGATATTATTGAATTTGCAACAGTCCAAAAACCATTTATTATGGGAATATTGGTCTCTGTATTAATGGGAATGATGTTAACTCTACCTATTAGTTCTGCCGCTCTATCTATTATTCTTAATCTAAGTGGATTAGCAGCTGGTGCCGCAACGGTAGGGTGTTCTACTCAAATGATAGGTTTTGCAGTAGCAAGTTATAGAGAAAACAAAGTGAATGGTCTTGTAGCTCAGGGTTTAGGAACATCAATGTTACAAGTCCCTAATATAGTCAAGAATCCAAGGATATGGCTGCCGCCTATTTTAGCTAGTGCCATTCTTGGTCCAATATCAACTAAATTATTTTTGATGGAGAACAGTGCTTATGGTGGTGGCATGGGTACCGCTGGTTTAGTAGGACAAATTATGACTTTTGATACGATGTTTGAAAATCAGTCAGCAGGTATACTGATTACTAAGATAATTGTTTTGCATATAGTATTACCAGCCATATTGACGTTAGTTATTTCTGAGCTGTTCAGAAAAAAAGGATGGATTAAATATGGGGATATGAAACTAGATAGTTAATTAATAGACTTTTTAACTTTAATATTCCATGTAGATCGGTTTATAAAGAATTTTATAGAATAAAAGCATAGGTATCTCACCAAAAATAGGTTGAGATACCTTATTTATATGTATTAAATTAAGAGAGGATAAGTTAAGTTAATATATAATTAGAAATTTTAAGACAGTATTGATAATGAATCAAATATGAAGTATGGTTAATACATATTAAGATAGGTATTACAAAATGGACTATTGCTGAAGGATATATGTTGATTAAATAGCTATATTTTTGTGTTGATAGGTAATTTAAATAAATTTATAAATTTTTGAAGGGATTTCTAAATAATTAACGTCTATACATATAGATACTAATTTAGTATATCTTAAGGGAGATTAATACAAGATATAATATCTGTTAGAAAGAGAGGAATAAAATGAAGCATAAAAAATTAGGAACTTTAACTTTAGCACTGACACTGATAGTACTAGGTATAATTTTGTTAATAAACAATTTTGTACCCATAGACATTTACAAGACATTAAGAATACTAGTAGCAATAAGTATCATACTTATTGGGGTGGAATTCATTTTCTTTGATTGGTATTACAAAAAAAGAAATTCTGCTATGGAGTTAAAAGTTAGTGTTTCTTCAATTATATTACTTATAATAATATATAGTGTTTGTTTTTTATTTACTAATATTAAAATTAATCTAAATAATGAAGAATCAGGAAATATTTTTAGAAGGTTGTTTGAAATGACAGACCAATACCAAATAACTAAAAGTTATGTAGAAAATGCTGATAACCTAGAAACAATAAGTATAGATAGCAATGGGGGAGATATAAAAGTAAGTGCAACAGAGAGGAAAGATATAAATATAGAGGCAGTAATCCATGTAAATACTTATGGAAGTGAAGAAGAAGCAGAAGAATTAACGGATAATATGATTGATATTGATAGAAAAGAAGAAAATATTCTACAAATAAATTCTAATAATAAGATGTATAACCATAGACAAATATATTCATATGTGGATTATACAATAGAAATACCAAAAGAACTACAGGTTAGCATAAGTAATAAAAATGGCAATGTTTATGTGTATGATGTGAATGGAAAAACTGTAATTTCTTCCCGTAATAGTGATATTGAAGTTGAAAATATAGGTGATGAATTATATATAGAAAATAAGTATGGAGATATAGAAGTATGTAATGTAAGTGGAGTCACTGAAATAAAAAATGAAAACGGAGTAGTTGATATAGAAAAAATCGGTAGTGACCTTATAATAAAAAATTGTTATGACAAAATAGAATTTGAAGATATTATGGGAAATGTTACTATTGAACAAAAAAATGGTGAAATAGATGGTAATTCAGTAAATAAGGACTTAGAGATAGATGCAGAATATAGTCCTGTTAAAATAGAAGACATTAAGGGATCGGTAAATATAGAGACTACTAATAATGAAGTTATTGTAAAAAATGTAGATAATAATTTAGAGTTATCCAACAAATATGGTGCTATGACATTAGAAAAGATTAGAGGAAATATATCCATATATAGTACAAATGGAGATATAAATTTAGATAATCATGATATACAGGTTAAAGAAATAGATATTGAACACAAGTATGGAAGGGTAAATATTGATATTCCTAATGATCAACAAGGACAATTCAAATTGAAGACTAGATACGGTAACATCAATTCAATAATTGATATGGAGATTGATGAAGAAGATAACGAACAATCAGTAAACAGCATAATCGGAGACAATAATAGCTTGATTGATATAACTACTAATAATGGCGATATAGAAATTGAGTAATATAAAAAGCATCATAGATTTCTTTATGAAGTGGGTGGTTATTTGGATGATTCCATAGAAAAGTTAATAGAACGAGACCAAATAGCTTTTAGAGCACTTGTTGAAGAATATCAAAACAGATTTCTAAGTATGGCTTATAAATATACCAACGATTATAATGATGCTGAGGATTTATGCCAAGAAATATTTATAAAGATATATCAAAACATATCATCATTTAAAAATAAAAGTAAATTATCTACTTGGTTGTATAAAATAGCAATCAATACATGCATAGATTGGGGTAGGAAAGATAAAAGAAACCTCTCAAGCTTAATGAACTTTGGAGATAAAGAAGTAAAACAAGTAAAGTCAAATCATAATACTGAAGATATAATTATTTATAAAGAATATCAAAAAGTAATACATAATACTGTATATAGCCTAAAAGACAAGTATAAATCAATAATTATATTGTATCATTTCAATCAATTGACTTATAAAGAAATATCTAGCATATTAAACATATCAACTAAAACTATTGAAACAAGATTATATAGAGCAAGAAAACAGATAAAAACAAAATTGATAAAAGAAGGTTTTGGAGGTGAGATTATTGAATTGCAAAAAACATGAACAACTAGAGATACTTGATGTAGATACGATTGATTTGCTTAACAATCATCCACCTTTAGTAAGAGATAAATACCTGACAGATAAAATTATGACAGCTGTTTTGAATGAATCAGAACAAAAAAAATCCAGAAAAAGTTTTAATTACTCTTTTGAATTAAAACTGGCTAATAGTCTTATATGTACAGGAGTATTTCTTCTGATTACTAATATTTTAACTATAAATTCAAACACATATATTTATGATGGTTTTAGAGAAACCATATGTAATTTCAATAATATGTTAACAAATATAATGAATTATTTTAATTAAGATAGAAGGAGGAATTAATTATATGAAATGCTTTTATCATCAAGATAGAGATAGTCAATATAAATGTAAAAAATGTGGAAAACATTTATGTTCCCAATGTAAAGTTATAGCAGGGAATGTTGTATATTGCAAAGAGTGTTATGAATCCTTGAAGAATAATAATATCAATCGAGAATATAATAAGTTTTGGGCATTTGTATTATCCTTAATACCTGGAGTAGGTCATATGTATTTAGGATTAATGAAAAAAGGACTATACTTTTTGTTACTAATAATTTCATGCATGTTCTTAGCTGATGTTAGTTATCAAACACCAATAGTTGCTTTATTAGGTATAGTGATATGGTTCTATAGTTTCTTTGATGCATATCATATAAGAAAAAGAATCGATAATAATGAAGATATATTAAATACAGATATAGTAAGCAACAAAATACTTAAAATAAATATTAAGAAGAAATATATTGCATATGGATTAATTATTATAGGAGTCTACTTACTTTTTAACTATTTATTGTTGGATATTAATTCATGTTTAGAATTAACATATGTTCAAAGAAGAACGATAAGTAGAATTGTTGTACCTATAATTCTAATTATAGGTGGGCTATTATTATTAAAACGAATAAAGAAAACAGTTATGAATGATGAACAAGAATTAGATGATAATAGGTATATTACTGATGAATATGATGATTTTAATAAAAAAAATAATGGGGAAAACTACGAGAGTGAAAATGATAGTTTCAAAGAACAAGAAGTTAATATAGAAGATGAGATACTAGAGAATGAAATAGATATTGACTACAATGATGAAAAAGACAATTTAGTAAACTAATATAAATATATTACTAAGCTTTTCCATTATATAGAATTGAATGATTCTGTAACCCAAATAACAATTAAGATAGTTTGATAAGCTATCTTAATTGTTATTTTCATTTACTTTACTAATGATAGGTGATAAAATCTACTTGATACTAACTGTATTAATCCAATTTTTTCTATCATAATTAATAGCCTTAGGATTAATTCAAATAAAATGGAGGTTTTGTTATGTTGAAAAGGTTTTTAAAGGTATTATGTATTATTTTAGTTGTATTGATATTAGCTGTTGTTGCTTATTTGATTTTTATGACAGTCACAGATTATAAACCTGAAGAAGTTATATCACTTAATGTCTCTGATGACACAGAACAAGTACTTAAAAAAGATACTAAAATATCAGCAATGACTTATAATATGGGTTATTGTGGACTTGATGCAGGACAAGATTTTTTTATGGATGGAGGAACAGGATCTAGATCTATAAGCAAAGAAAAAACATTAGAAAATCTTCTAGGAATGACCGAATTCATACAAAGTCAAGAAACAGATTTTATACTACTTCAAGAAGTTGATATAAAAGCCACTAGAAGTTATAATATCAATGAATATGAAAAGTTAAAGGAGAACCTATCTGATTATAGCTCAATTCATTGTATCAATTATAATGTACCATGGGTACCGGTTCCTATATCAAAACCTCACGGGAGTGTGAAATCAGGATTAGTGACTTTTTCAAAATACAAGATAACAGAAACTAATCGTTATCAATATCCAGGAAAAGAAAAATGGCCAAGACAGTTAGCACTATTGGATAGATGCTTTATAGAGAGTAAATTACCTGTAGAAGAGGGTAAAGAACTTATTCTACTTAATTCACATCTATCAGCATATGATAAAGGTGGTACAATCCGAAAACAACAGTTGGATTTTTTGAAAGATTATGTTTCCAAGGAATATGATAAAGGTAATTATGTAATAGTAGGTGGAGACTGGAACCATGCTATTCCAGGTACTGATTCAGGTATGTTTGAATCTAAACAAGAGTGGCCAGAATGGTTAAAAGAAATACCTGAAGATTTCTTACCTGAAGGATTTAAATGGGGAGCGGATAAAACTGTTCCAACCAATAGAACCGTTGATATTCCATATGAAGAAGGTGAAAATTATTACAGTGTTATAGATGGATTTCTAGTATCACCTAATGTTGATATAATCAATGTTGAAGGTCAGCAACTTAATTTTCAATATACTGACCATAACCCAGTTACTCTAGAATTTACATTAAAATAGACTTTAACGAAGTAACAGATTATTTGGAGGAAAGACTATGAATTATAAGAGAATAGATAAAAAGGCTGTAAAAGCTTGGATAATAGCTAGAGCCATTTTTTTAATCATATTTGGGATTATGTATTTCATTGGTATCTATGTGCTTTTGATGCCTACCATTAATGACGTAAGTGTAAAATATGTAATAAACATATTTACAGTATTGATTATGGGCTACTTGATGATATATACTTTTCTATTCCCTTTTATTGAATATAAAGAATGGAAATATAGTATATCAAATGACAAGATTGAATTAATCCATGGTATTTTTATTAGAAAAAAGATTATTATTCCTATTAATAGATTACAATTCCTTGATGTCAATCAAGGACCTATTCATAGAAAATACAAATTATCAACTATAAGACTTAATACTGCTGGAGGGTTACATGAAATTCCTGCATTAACTAATGAAGAAGCAGAAAGTATTTCTAAGAATTTAGCGAAGGTAGTTAAAGCAGGTGAAGATATTGACTAATATAGAGAGAAATCATCCATTATATATACTAAAACAAGCTATTAATGGAATATTAACACAAATTGTTTTTATAATTATAGCGTTTACTTATTTGAACAAACATATAGGCACATTTTTTTCTGCATTAATAATAGCTACATTTATAATACTATATATTGTATATAGTGTATTAGCTTGGTATAAAACAACTTTCTACTTTAGTGAAAACTCTATATTTTACCAGAAGGGAATATTGAATATCAATAAAAGAGAAGTGCCAATAGAAAGGATAACTACAATAGACACTTCACAAGGATTGTTCGAACGTATATTTAATCTATCCAACATCAAGGTTGATACAGAAAATGTTAAAGCAGAGAAAAGTGAAATAAAGCTTACTTTGTCAAAAGAAAAGGCTATGATACTTAAGCAAAAACTTTTAGATAAGGATATTGAAAAAAGTACTGAGGAAACTAGTGAATATAATCTATACAAATTAAGTCTTAAAGATTTGATACTTTATTCAATAGTATCCAATTCTATTTTTCAAGGAATTATAGTTATATTTGCCATATATAATTATTTAGATGATATAAGAGACATAACTAGTTTCGATAGTTTAGAATATATCAATCAATTCAAATTTGAGGGTTATGTCATTGCGGTTTTAATATTAAGTGCGGTTTTAATAAGCTTAATAATATCTTTCATTAAGAATTGTATAAAATACTCTTATTATACTGTGGGTGTGGAAAATAATAAAATCAATATTAGCCATGGTTTAATAAGTAAAAAGAATTATTGTTTCGATAAAGATAAAGTAAAGGGTATCCATATAAAGCAAAAGTTGATAATGCAATTGTTTCATGTCAGTACAATAGAAATTGAGAGTATAGGCTATGGTGATGAAAAAGGAGAAAGAGCAGTTTTATACCCATTCTGTAGTAATAAGTTAAGGGATAGAATAATAGATGATATTGTACCTGAATTTAATTATGACGGTAATGTCAATCATGCATCCAAGAATTCTTATATAAGGTTTATATTTATGAGATTATTAATAACTGTTATTATTGCAGGCATAGCAACTTATAATATCAATTATGGATTTATTTCAATAATCTTAGTGGGCATAGCTTTACTGCTTGGACATATGGAGTATAAAAATACTGGTATCGGTATGTCAGATGATCTAGTTTATCTTTCATATAAAGGATTTCGCAAAAAACAATCTATTGTAAAAATTAGTTCTATACAAACATTGACAATGTCACATAATTATTTTCAAAAGAACAAATGTATATGTAACTACACTATTAATATATGGGGAGCCATATTAGGTAAAAATATAACTGTCAAGAATATCAGAAATAATTTATTTGAATCTTATGTGGATAAATTATAGATTAATAATTATCCAACAGAACGGCGTAAGCTGTTGATTGTTCGTCTTATTCCATATGCAATAAAATCAGCCATACTCATAACAGTATTAAGACGGGTATTCTGCAGTATAAGCATATCCATGAAGCCAGAAAAATTGACTATTCCAGTAATATACATATCACCAACAGGAGGTAAGGTTTTATTAACACCCGCACCAGGGTTAATAGAACCTTTTCCTATACTTATATAACCTATATGATCCATTTTTCCCAGGCATGCATCTATAGCGATTATAAAAGGTTTTGCATAAGTGGTTTTAATATAATCTACAGTTTCTTCAATATTTTTCGCATGAACAGGTTTGCTTAATGTACCTAAAATAATTACATTATTCAATAACATTTTCTTTAATTTATAACCGACGATAGGTCCCAGACAATCACCTGTAGCTCTATCTGTACCTATACATAAAATAATTATATTAGTATTAATATCAGTGTTCTCTTCCAGAAAACTAGATAATGTATTAGAAAAGCTATTGATAGCAGATATATCTGAAACATTATAATAGTATATTTCTTCATGATTTTTTTTGATTTTCATTTTATCAGCCTACTTCCTTAGAATTTTATAGAATAAAAAAAGGTTCGTTTTTACGAGGAATTAACTTTAGATATTTATTGATATATATATTTTTAGCAAAAAAATTAGTTATTAAACCAGATAAATACATATAGTTAACAATTTACAATAAATTCCAATTTTCTATAAATAAATGCATCATAATCTGATACAAATCATTTTTTACAAAAAAAGTAAATTTAATAGCGAATAAAAAAATATTCTATAGACAAGCTTTGATAAAATTTTTTATCTATATATGCTATTATCTTCATATATTTAATGTATTTATGGGGTGTGTAAATTATGAATGAAAACTATAAGAATAATAATATATACCTAGATAAGTTAGATTCTCTACCAAAAAATGTACGCCAAATTGGTGATGCAAGAGAAGGTAATAGAATTTATATGGAAGACTACGTGTGTTCTTATTTACAACAATTTGCAGCAGAAAAGAAAACAAGTGAGAGAATAGCTTTTTTGATAGGAAAGTATTATACATATAATGGAGATGTCATAGTCACTATAGATGGCGCTGTTCAAGGAGATTTCACAGAAAAAGTTAATGGAGATTTATGTATAACGGAAAGTACTTGGTATCATGTATATGAAAAGATCAGAAAATATTTTGAAGATTATAGTGTTGTAGGTTGGATGTATACTCAACCTGGTTACGGTATATTATTAACATCTTTTCTAAAAGAACACCATAGCAAAAATTTTATGGATGATAAACAAATATTATATATAGTGGATCCCTTAGAAAAAGAAGATTCATTTTATACATGGGAGAAAGGTGAGTTAAAAGAAAAAAAAGGGTATTATATATATTATGATAAAAATCCTTCAATGCATAATTATATGTTGGAGAATAAAACTAAGAGTGAAGAAATGAATGAGCCAGATATTGATGAGAATAAAGATATAATAAAGATATTCAGGAGGAAAGATCAACAGAAAAAAGATGAGGCATATCAAAAAAAGTTTATCAACATGCTTTCTATACTATGTGGAGGATTGGTTTTAATATGCTTAGTTATGGGGATAGGATTACTTAATAATATAGAAGAACTAAATAATGTAAAAACTGCCATGAATACTATGACAGAAAAATATAATAACATCAAGAAGGAAGTAATAAATCTTGAGAATAAAAATGAAAATGTCTATGAACCAGCTAATGAGGAGAATAATGATGTAGAAGAAACAGAAACAACAGGAGATACGAAAGTAAATGATCAAACTGATATACCGCACACTACTACTATAGCTCCAGTTGAAGTACCTAGCACTTATGCTGTTCAAGCAGGAGATAGCCTTAATACCATCAGTCAAAAATTCTATAATAATAAAGATATGGTACCAGCTATTCAAGAATTAAATGATATCACCGATAAGCATAAAATATATATAGGGCAGGAAATAAAATTACCAAAACCTTAAAATAAGGGGCTTCCTAATAATGCATTCTACTAAAATCTTAGTAATTTTGTAAAATGCATTATTAGGAAGCCCCTTTTCAAAATAGTGAATTGTATATATATTATTCTATAATACTTTCCATTTCGTCCAATAGACCTTCAAATACTTTTAATGCTTTTTCTACAGGTTCAGGACTATTCATATCAACCCCTGCTTTTTTTAGGGTATCGATAGGATACTCAGAACAACCGCTTTTAAGGAAATTCATATATTTTACTACAGCATCTTCCCCTTCATTTAATATCTTTTGGGAAAGTGTTATTGCTGCTGAATAACCAGTAGAATATTGGAATACATAATAATTATAATAGAAGTGAGGAATTCTTGCCCATTCCATATCGATTTCACTATCTATTATCATATCATCTCCGAAATATTTTACATTCAAGTCATGATACATGGAACTTAATGAGTCAGCAGTAAGAGCTCCGCCTTGTTCAACTACCTCATGAATAAGTTTTTCATACTCTGCAAACATTGCTTGACGATATAGAGTTCCTTTAAATTGTTCCATGAAATGATTGATTAAGTATAATCTCATATTTTTATCTTCAGTTGTTTTTAGAAGATATTCCATCAATAGAGCTTCATTAACTGTTGAAGCAACTTCGGCTAAGAATATAGGATATTCTGCATAGATATAAGGCTGAGTCTCTGATGAATAATAAGAATGAAGAGAGTGTCCCATTTCATGTGCTAAAGTAAACATATGATTCAAGTTATCTTGGTGGTTAAGTAATACATATGGATGAACACCATAAGTACCCCAAGAATAAGCTCCACTTCTTTTGCCTTCATTTTCATACACGTCAATCCATTTTTCATTAAATCCTTTATTAATAAGATTGCAGTATTCTTCACCAAGTGGTGCAAGTGCTTTCAAAACGGTTTCTTTTGCTTCATCAAAAGTTATTTTGACATCCATATCTTTGACAATTGGTGTATATACGTCATACATATGGAGCTCGTCTAAATCAAGCATTCTCTTGCGAATAGATACATAACGATGCATTAATGGAAGATATTTATGAACAGTTTCTATTAATTGATCGTAAACTGATACAGGTATGTTATTCTCAAAAAGACTTGCTTCGCAGGTTGAATTGAATTTTTTTGCCTGCATATAGAAAATATTCTTTTTGACATTTCCAGCAATGGTAGATGCCAAAGTGTTCTTATATTTTTTATAAGTTGCATATAGAGCTTCAAAAGCATCTTTTCTGACTCTTCTATCTTTACTTTCCATAAAGGATACGTAGCGGCCTTTAGTAAGTTCTACATCATTGCCATTTTCATCTTTTATTGATGGAAACTTGATATCGGCATTATTGAACATAGCAAATGTATTTTCTGGAGCTTGAGCTAAATCTTGTGCTCTTGCAAGTAATAACTCTTCTTCCATACTGAGAATGTGTTTTTTCTTACGTAATAGGTCCTCCATATAAGTTTTGTATAATTCCAAACCATTAGAGGAATTCATATAATTTTCTAATACGTTATCTGGTATAGCAGAAATTTCTGGTTCAATGAAAGACATACTGCTATTAACTTTAACCATTAGTGAATTAGCTTTTTCAGATGTATTTTGTGCTTCGGCATTATTAGCATCCTCGTGTAATTTCATATTAGAATATACATATAATCTTGAAAGCTTTTCTCCTAAGAAGTCTCTTTTCCTTAAACACTCTAGTAATGTATCTGCTGAATCTTGTAACTTGCCAGCAAAAGATTTAATTTCTTCTGTCACAGATATAATTTCATTATATAATTTTTCCCATTCTTCTTTTGAAGAAACCATATCTTCTAATTGCCATTTAAATTCTTCGCTAATTTCGTTTCTTTTTGGTAATTTAGCCATTTTGCTCATTATAACAACTCCTTTCAATGGTAGTATAATATATATAAGTTAAAGTTTCTAGAGTTTTACCTTAAATATTTATAAAAATATGTTGTTAAGTAAAATTTGAATTTAAGGTGGAAAATTTGAGATACTAATATGTAAATCTCTAATTTTACAGCATAAATTTATTTTAATAATTATATACTATAAGAGTTATGGTTAATATCTTAATATAAGTTTAATAATTCTACTATAAAATTGTGATATAATTTTAAATGTATATTTTGAATATTTAATATTATCTGTTAAAAGAAAGGATATATTATGATTAATAATACTCTAAACATTTTATATGTATCAGCTGAGATTTCTCCTTTTGGTACAACAGGAGGTCTTGGAGATGTTTCTGAATGTTTACCTGAAGTATTGGCTGAAAATGGGTTAAAAGTAATACGCGTTATGCCGAAATATAAAAAAATAGAAGAAAAATTTGTATTGAAGAAGATTAAAAGCTTTATTATAGAAATAGAAGGGAAAACTAGAGTTTGTCATATATATAAATATGAAGAAAAAAAGCTTACCACATATTTTATAGGAAGTGATGATTATTTTGAGAGAGATAACTTTTATGGCTATGAAGATGATGACATAAGATTCGGTTTCTTCTCAAAGGCCGTATTGCAAATGTTGATTCTCCTTAATATTAAACCAGATGTTATTCATCTTAATGATTGGCATACCGGTCTCATACCTTTTCTTCTCAAAAAAGAATATAGTAAAATATATTTTTATGATAATATTAAGACAATCTATACTATTCATAATCTACAATATCAAGGAGTATTTGATAAAAGAAGTATTGAAAGATTAGGTCTATCATATAAATATTACGATAGTGAGATATTAGAATACTATGGAAACATCTCTTTCATGAAAGGTGGTATTGTATGTTCTGACTTAATTAATACAGTAAGCTATAATTATGCAGAAGAAATTCAAACTCCTCAATTTGGATATGGATTGGATGGCATTCTACGTAAATATAAAAACAAAATATGTGGTATTATCAATGGAATACATTATGATAAATTTAATTGTGAAACAGATAGATGTATCTATAGAAATTATAATGTGGATGATGTTATTATTGCAAAAGAAGAAAACAAACATTATTTGCAGCAGAGAGTTTCTCTACCTACAAAAAAAGTGCCTTTAATTGGTATGATTTCAAGACTAAGTGAACAAAAAGGAATAGATTTATGTATACAGGCAATAGAAAAGTTGATAGATAAAGATATTCAATTTATTATTTTGGGAACAGGAGATAAAGAGTACGAGCGGTTACTTACATCCGTTTCTGCTAGGTATCCAGACAAAGTAAAAGTAATAATAGATTTCAATAATGAAATGGCAAGACATATATATGCAGGTTGTGATTTCTTCTTGATGCCTTCTTTATTTGAACCTTGTGGATTATCACAGATATACAGTATGAGATTCGGTACTGTTCCTATAGTCAGAAGAACAGGAGGTTTAATAGATACTGTAGAACCTTTTGACAGTGATAGTTTAGAGGGAACAGGTTTTATGTTTGACAAATATGACATAGATGATTTTATGGAATCAATAAACAATGCATTAGATATATATTATGAAAGAACCAAATGGAATATTCTAGTTGAAAATTGTATGGGTCAGAGATTTACATGGGATAAATCGGCAAAAGAATATATTGAAAAATACAAACAATTAATTTTACCCTCTTAATATTTTATAAGAAATATACGATTAGTAGTAATTATATTCTTATGAATTAGTGTTCTTAATAATAATTGTTGGTATATCATAATAAATTAATTATATTATCGAGATGGAATACTAAGAAAATAAATTTAAGGTGTAGATTAATTTTTATTCCATGTTTAATATTAGTTAAATGGTATAAATACACTTTCTGAACATAAATATATAATGTACATTTATGTTCAGGAGTTGATTAGTTGAAGTCAGATTTTAAGAATTCTATAAAAATAGCATCTGTATATATTGGAACTGTATTAGGAGCAGGATTTGCTTCTGGGCAAGAATTGATGAAATTCTTTGCATATTATGGTTACAAAGGTATGATAGGATTATTACTTACAGGTGTAATGTTTGCAATAGTTGGATGGGCTGTATTAGAAATAGTTTTTTTTAACAAAGCGAAAAGTTATAAAGAATTCATCTATCCTATAGCAGGAAAAACATTCGGAAAGATATTGGAAGTGTCAGTTATATTTTTTATGTTTGTTTGCTTTTGCGCTATGTTCGCAGGATCGGGTGCATTGTTTCAACAGAGATTTCATATACCATATCAAGTTGGAGTTCTGGTTATGGCTATTTGTTGTTATGTAACTTTTTTATTTGATGTAAAAGGGGTCATAGCTGTTAATTCAATTTTAGCACCTATATTATTAGTAGGGGTATTGATAGTTGGATTATATATGTGGTTTTTCAGGAGCACTACGGTATTGAACAAAGTTGTAGAAGTATTTTTAGTTGTTAGGGACAATTGGTTAAGTTCTGCCATAATATACGTATCATATAATATAATTACTGCGGTTGTAGTGTTAACTACGCTACACAAATTAGTTAAGAGTAAATTTATTGCAAGATTTGGTTCGTTCATAGCAGGAATAGCTTTAGGCATGATAGGTATAATACTGGGTTTAGTAATATTAGTACATTATTCTGATATACAAGGAATAGAAATTCCTATGCTAGCTATTGTAATGCGATATGCCAAGGTGTTACAATATATTTATATCGTAGTATTACTATCAGCTATGTTTACAACAGCTGTAGCCAATGGTTATGGTATTTTATCCAAACTAAAGCTAAAAAACACTAAATATGGTAAAATAAAATTAGCTGTGTTTATACTATATGCAGTTATATTTTCTCAAATAGGTTTTTCAAATATGGTAGGGAAAATATATCCTATATTTGGATATATAGGTGTATTTGAAGTTATACTTATTCTTGTATACTTTATAAAAATGAAATACGAACAAATTAAAGTTAAGGTAAAAAACAGCATGTTTCCTTTTGGAAAAACAATTACTAAAAATATAAAAAGCAGGTGAAATTGATTGAAGGAACAAAGGATAAAAATTTTTTTCATAATGTTAGTAGTTATTTGTTCTATAACAGTGTATGTTTTGGTTATTAGACCAAAGGGGTTTGGTTTTATTAGTGGAAAAGTCGATTTGGAAGTTGTAAACAATATTGAATATAACCCAATTGATAAAATACATATAAATGAATTAGGGAAAAATATAGTTAGGACTTCAAAAGATGGTGTCACTATGATGGATATGAAAGGGACAACCATATGGGATAAAACATTTAATATGATGAATCCAAAAGTAGTAAAAGTTAAAGATTATTTAGCTGTTGGTGATATTTCTGCTACAAATATCTATTTATTTGATAAAAATGGTTTTGTGAGGAGTTATAATGTTAATTACCCTATTCTCATGTTTGATATCAATGAAAATGGGATAGTTGCAATTATAGGTCAAAGTAATAAAGGGCATATAATTGAATTATATGATTCAGATGGAACTAAAATTATTCAGAGAGAAACATTCCTTGAAAATGACGGACATCCTTTAGGTTTTGATATTTCACCTGATGGAACTAAAATGGTTACTAGCTATTTGTTTGTAAAAGGAAGTTCAGTTATATCTAACTTGACGTTTTTTAATTTTAGTGATACTGGACAAGAATATGATGAAAGGGTTACTGGAGGTTTCAGCATTGAAGGAGCGGTTGTTCCAGAAGTTGAATTCCTTGATAATGAGAAAGTCAGTGCAGTTGGAGATAATCAAATCTTATTTTATAATGTAGATGTTATTCCAGAAGAAATAAAGCGTATTGAATTATCTAATGAGATAAACAAGGTAAAGTATACAGAAGATAAATTACTCGTTCTTTTTGGTAGAGTGGTTAAGAATGAAGGTTATTACAAGGAAAATAGTCTAGTTACTTTTAGTAATGAAGGTAAGCAATTAAATGTTACAGAATTTGATTGTGAAATTACTAGTCTAATTGGAAATGCAGACAAATATTATGTTGAGAGCGAATTGTTCATAAGAGAATATTATAATGGTAAAATCAATTGGGAATCCACTTTGAAGGGAGATATGAAAGATATTATTCCTATTGGTAATAATACTTTCTTGATTATTTTGCAAAATGAATATAAGGTAGTAAAAATAACAAAATAAGGAGGTTGAAAAATGACTTGGTTAGATATAGTAGTAATAGGGATTATAGTAGTATGCGCTATTATTTCATATAATAGGGGACTAATTAAGACTCTATTTAGTTTTGTATCCTTGATTATTTCGGTTGTAGTAACGATGTATTTATACCCACTTGTAAGCCAATTTCTAATTAAAAATACAGGAGTGTATGTGTCGATTAAAAGCTCAATAATTGGTTTGTTGAATCTAAATAATACAACTCAAAATGTTAATTCTACAGGAGAACAAATTAATTTTATTAATCAATTAAATTTGCCAGAACAATTCAAACACTTATTGGTAACTAATAATAATAGTGAAGTATACAACTTACTTAATGTTAATAGCATTGGAGAATACATAGGTGGTTTAATTGCAACATTAATAATTAATATTTTATGTTTCCTTGGAGTATTTATCATTGTTACCATTTTAGTTAAACTTCTTATCAATATACTTGATTTGGTAAGTAAATTGCCAGTTCTTAATCAAATCAATAAGATGGGAGGGCTAATACTAGGAGCAGTAAAAGGAGTAATTATAGTATGGGTATTATTCTTAGTAATGTCCCTAATGAGTGCTAATCCTAACGTTAACAATGTTTTTGAGACATTAAAAGTCTCAGAAGTCGCTAGTGTCTTATATAATAATAACCTATTAATGAATATTGTTACTAATATTAAAAGAAGTATCATTTAAAGATTAATAAGTATCAAATCAATTTTAAGCGTACTAACAAACAAATAATATAATTACTTGACCTAAATACCTTTATAGGATTTAGGTCTTTATTTTATTTAAAAGAAAAGGTCTACTTCCTAATTTTCGTGAAATCTTTTATAAGTTGTAGTCTCTTTATTCTTAATATAGATAGGAAAGTTTCTTTTCTATTCTTATAAGCTAACTAATTTATAATTTTCATGTACTTGAATTAGTATTAAAAGGTTAAATGAAAAACAGTTTATGTAATTATTTGTAGTAGAAATCAAAATAAATAGCAATTGATATAATTATATTATATAGTGAGTATAAAAAGTTTTATATTTAAAAATCATTATTTTGCGCATAATAATAGCATATTTCTTTTATTTTATAAAAAAAACATTATTATTATGTAGTTTTATAAAACGCTGTAAACCCTGTAAATATCAGGCGTTAGAAGTATATTGATTAATAAGTGTTCAAAAACTGGTAAAAAATATCGAAAAAAAGCTTGACTTTGATTATGTGGGATGATATAATTCTTTTCGCTGGTGAAAACAACAACAGCAACAGCAACAACAAAGAACCTTGAAAACTGAACAGTGAAACAACCAAAAACTTAGTAAAAGTTTTACCCAAGAAATTCCTTAGTAAATT
>NZ_BRLB01000021.1 GCF_027923465.1 Vallitalea longa | reverse complement strand
TGAAGGGTGGATTCACTCTTCATCTGGTAAATCATTTGACATCAGAATATTTGATAAGGATCAGAGGCTCTATGAGGCATTCAAAAATGTGACTTTCTACAAGGAAAGATGGATTAAAGAAGATGGGCTTGAACAAAAACTGATTGTAACATATTCTCTGAAATACCGTGATTATCAGCAACAAATCAGAACCAGACAACTCGAGCGTGCAGTCAAACTTATTAGCAGTAATCCAAAGAGTATTGATAAAAAAAGACAGAATGATTATAAACGCTTCATCTGTGCTACCAAGGTTACTAATGATGGCGAAGTTGCTGAAAAAGCTGTCTATAGTCTTGATGAAAAAGCCATTGCGAAAGAGGCTATGTATGACGGTTTTTATGCTGTATGTACAAATCTAGAAGAAGAGGTCTCAACAATAGCTAAAATCAATCATCAGCGCTGGGAGATTGAAGAATGCTTTAGGATTATGAAAAGTGAATTTAAAGCTAGACCTGTATTCCTTCGCAGAGATGACCGAATTAAAGCACACTTTACTACTTGTTTTCTGGCTCTCGTTTTGTATAGATATCTGGAAAAGAAACTGGATAACAAATTCACAACAAATGAAATAATAAATCAGTTGAAAGATATGAACTTCCATGCTATTCCCGGCGAAGGATATATGCCGATTTATACACGAACCGACTTTACTGATGCTCTTCATGAAGCTTTTGGATTTAGAACCGATTATCAGATTGTTAGCAACAGAGAAATGAAAAAAATATATAAAAACACAAAAAAATAAAAAAGGTACGCAAAAATCTCAAAATCAAAAAAGCTTGATATGCCCTATTTACAAGGGGTTTCAAGCTTTTATTTTCTTTCAACTGTCAAAGACAGGATCTTAGATTATAATATATTTTACTCCAAAAGTCGAATATTTTTTACATATTTATGGCAGAGATGTACCATTTTACTAATTGAGGATTGATATAAGTCTCTATAATACCACCTACGATAGTGAATATAATGCATATTACAAGCACAAAGAAATATTCTATAAACATCTGTTTATTTATATTAAATCCTCTCATTCTATTTCTATGGCTATACAGATTAGAACAGAAATTAGTACTTTTCACAATCAAATATATGATTACAGGAATATAAAATATGTATTGAGGAAGCAAAAGTACAATATACATCAAGTACCCTTTGAATCCATTTGTTATTAATCCTATAGAGAATAAGAAACCAATGGAAAATCCAAAATATATTACTATGATATAGTTGATCACTACTTCAAAAAATGTAAATCCCAAAATCCATATCCCTAGAATCAATTTAATCCTTTTCCAGATAATAAATTTAAACAATTCAATGTTAAGATAATTACTAGCTGGAAATTTGGTAATAAAATAACCTGATAAGAGCTTATATTCTTCTACTCTATTTCCACCTAAGTTGTTTGCAAATAAAGAACCAATAATAACAGCTACCAAAAAAAGTATAAACTGTATCTTGAAAACGCTAATTTTCTTTCTATATTTTCCTAATACATTAGTCACTCGAATCTCTCCTTAATCAATGTAACTTTTAATAATTATCTTATTCTATATATAACCTAATATATGAACAAAATTTTAATTATATGAGTGCTTGTACTTAGAAAAATAAAAAAAATCCATCTTACTATTTTATCATAGTAAGATAGACCTTTTTCTATACTCCTTTTATAATCATTGAAAGGAACATTACTTAATACCTTCTAATTTACATTTATACGCTAACAATCCTGTTATTGTTTTACAGTCAGTCAATTCACCTGTATATATCATATTAATCAATTCATCCAGTTTGTATCTCTCAATAGTAACATATTCATCATCATCAAGATTTTGAACTGATTCTTGTAAGTCAGTTGCAACATATATACTAATCATTTCATCTGAGATACCAATACTTGAATAAAATTTTAATAGGAACTCAATATTATCTGATTTGTATCCTGTTTCTTCTTCCAATTCTCTCTTGGCACATATACTTGGATCTTCCCCTACTTCCAACCCGCCTGCTGGAATCTCAAGTACATAATCATCTGCTGCATTCCTGTATTGTCTAACCATTATTATATTACCTTCATTATCAACAGGAATAATTGCAGCTGCTCCTGGATGAGTGACAAGTTCCCAATTGACTTCTTTTCCTGTAGGCATTCTCAACTTGTCAATAACCAATTTTACTCTTTTTCCGTTAAATACTTCTTTTCTCTCTAGTCTTTCTATTTTCTTTTCCATTTTATTTCATCTCTCAATCTTTAATGTTATCAGAATGATATTGTTTTATTATAACATGATTTCATAGCTTCAATTACAGCACTTCTAAAACCATTTTTCTCAAGTTCTGAAACAGCTTCTATTGTAGTTCCACCTGGTGAACATACAGCATCTTTTAGTTCTCCAGGATGTCTTCCTGTTTCTAATACCATCTTAGCGGACCCAAGAACTGAGCCAGCTGCTAATTTATATGAAGTATCTCTAGGCAAACCGAATAAAACTCCTGCATCAGCCATAGCTTCAATGAACATATATACATATGCAGGTGAACTTCCAGATACTGCTACAACAGCATTCATTAGATGTTCTGGTAATTCCACCATCTCACCAAAGGATTTAAATATATTATTAACCATTTCTTTTTCTATTATTTCATAATCATCATCAGAAAAACTAATAGCGCTCATACCTTGACCTACCAATGCCGGTGTATTCGGCATTGCTCTAACGATTTTAATATTTTTGCCTAGATTGTTTTTCAGATATTCAATATTTATTCCAGGTGCTATAGATATGATAATATTCTCACTTGTAACGACTTCCTTAATATCGTCTAACACTTGTTGATAATATTGTGGCTTTACAGCTAATATAACATATTTAGAATTTTTTACACATTCTGCATTGCTATTCACATAGCTGTATCCAATCTCTGATTTGATTTGTTCCAATCTATCTTTATTCACATCTGTATATACTAATTCTACATCTTTTAGGCTACCTGCAATACCCTTTATCATAGCATAGCCCATATTACCGGTACCAATAAATCCAATCTTACTCATACCTATCCTCTTTTCTATGTTCTTAAACACTTAATTCAGCTGTTTTTCCTAGTACATCTTTGTTTTCATCTAGAATTACATTAACATAATTATTAATGAAATCTTCAACTTGTTCTGGGGCTCTTCCTATAAAATTCTCTGGTTTCAATATTGATAAAATTTCTTCTTTGCTCATACCGAATGTTCCATCAGCTAATATACGTTCGATTAGATCATTCTTCTTACCTTCCATTTTAACTTGTTTTCCAGCTTCCATAGACAATACTCTTATCTTTTCATGTAGTTCTTGTCTATCTCCACCTTTTTTAACACCTTCCATCAATATGGTTTCAGTAGCCATAAAAGGTAGTTCACTCATAATTCTCTGATGAATAACTTTATCATATACCACAAGTCCATCAACTACATTCATGAATATTTCCAATACTGCATCAGCAGCTAAGAAAGCCTCTGGCACAGATAATCTTTTATTGGCACTATCATCAAGAGTTCTTTCAAACCATTGAGTCGAAGCTGTAATTGCTGGATTAAGAGCATTACAGATAATATGTCTAGATAGAGAAGATATTCTTTCGCTTCTCATTGGATTTCTTTTATATGCCATTGCAGAAGAACCGATTTGACTTTTTTCGAATGGTTCTTCTATTTCTTTTAAGTTTTGTAATAATCTGATGTCATTACTAAATTTATATGCTGATTGAGCTATGGTACTAAGCACATTTAACATTTGTGAATCAAGTTTTCTAGGATATGTTTGCCCTGTTACAGGGAAAGTATCTTCATATCCTAATTTTGTGGCTACTGATTTATCTAATTCTTTTACTTTATCATGATTTCCCTCAAATAGATTAAGGAAACTTGCTTGTGTACCTGTAGTACCTTTTACCCCTCTAAGTTTAGCTTTTTTCAGTTGATGTACTACATCTTCATAATCCATCAATAAATCTTCTAACCATAGGCATGCTCTTTTACCAACAGTAGTCAATTGAGCTGGCTGGTAATGGGTAAATCCTAATGTTGGCATATCTTTATATTCAAGAGCGAACTTAGCTAACTTATCAATTACATTAACTAGTTTATCTTTTATCAATCTTAGAGCTTCTGTCATAATTATTATGTCTGTATTATCTCCCACATAACAACTAGTTGCTCCTAAATGAATTATTGGTTTAGCTGTTGGAGCTTGACATCCATATGCATATACATGGGACATGACATCATGGCGAACAACTTTTTCTCTTTCTTTTGCTACTTCATAATTAATATCATCTTTATATTTTTTTAATTCTTCTATCTGCTCATCGCTAATATCGATTCCTAATTCTTTCTCTGCTTCTGCAAGAGCTATCCATAATTTTCTCCATGTCTTGAATTTTTTGTCTGGAGAAAAAATATATAACATTTCCTTACTAGCATACCTTGTCCCTAATGGTGTTTCATATACGTTATTCAATTAACTCATCCTTTCAGCGTATCATTTATATAAGATTTATTTATATTTTTTATAGATTAGAAAAGTTATGCCCCTTTATGATTATAAAGGTTTAACATCTTTTTATACTATAAAAAAATTCTATTATCTATTTACATTGTAAATCTTTTTCTTGGATTAACCTTTTTATATGATATTTATTAGATATTTTTCTATCAATCTATTATATCATAGAATAAAAACATAAGTTAGGCAAGTAGAAATTTGCTTATTTGATCTCTTATAGGAAAGTCCTGATTTTTAAGCATATGAAATAGAAGGGTTTTCAATGCCTAATTAATTCGTTTCTCTAAATGCAAAAAAGAGCAGCTTCAAATTATTTTGAAACAGCTCCTGATATAACTTTTTTATTCTAGATTATCAAGAAAATCTTCAATCCTATCTAGTCCTTTTTCTATGTTTTCCATTGATATAGCATATGACAATCTAAAGTGAGTATCAAAACCAAAATCTGTACATGGAACAGCTGCAACTTTTTCATTATCTAATAATAGTTTAGCGAAAACACTAGCATTATCTATAACTTCACCTTTATATTTTTTTCCTAGAACTTCATCTAGGTCAACAAATACATAGAATGCTCCATGAGGTTTGATAGCAGAGATATATGGCATTTCTGATATTCTGCTGAACATATAGTCTCTTCTTTTATCAAATTCCACCTTCATTTTCTTAACACATTCTTGATCACCACTAATAGCAGCTAGGGCAGCTTTTTGGGCTATAGAATTAGGATTGGAGGAAGCATGGCTTTGGATATTAGACATTATTTTGGATATTGCTTCAGGCGCGGCTGAATAACCTATTCTCCAACCAGTCATTGCGTAACTCTTAGAAACACCATTAATTATTATAGTTTTCTTATATATATCTTCATTGAATGAAGCTATACTGATATGCTTCTCGTCACCATAAATCAACTTTTCGTATATTTCATCAGATACAACGAACAAATCATTCTTTACAGCGAAATCAGCTATTTCTTTTAGTTCTTCTTCTGAATAAACCATACCAGTTGGATTACTTGGACTATTTATTAAAATTGCTTTTGTTTTTTTGGTTAATGCATCTTCTAAATCTTTTACAGTAACTTTATAATTATTTTCTTTGCTAGCCTTCACAATAATTGGAACACCATCAGCTATTTTAACCATTTGAACATAACTTAACCAAAAAGGAGCAGGTATAATTACTTCATCTTCAGGATTTAATATTGCCATAAAAGTATTAGTCAAACAATGTTTTGCTCCATTACTTACAACGATTTGACTTGGTTCGTACTTAACATTGTTATCCTCTTCCAACTTTTTACATATAGCTTTTTTCAATGGAAGTATACCCGAAGCTGGTGTATATTTTGTAAATCCTTCATTTATTGCGTCAATAGCTGCTTGTTTTATATGATCTGGTGTATCAAAATCTGGTTCGCCTGCACCAAATCCCACTACATCTATTCCATCAGCTTTCATTTGCTTGGCTTTTGCTGTGATTTCTAATGTTGATGAAGGTTTTATATCTAGACCTTTACTTGATAATATCATGTACAAACACCACCCTTTTCATTATTATAACTTATTTCAATTAAACATATTGTAATATATTTCTTCAAACTTTGCAAGTTCTGATTTGAATTTATTCGTTTTTTAATGTTTTTACTAATATAAATTAACATTCAGCTATATTTTTTGCAATATTTGATATAAATATTTCATTTCGTATTCATAACTATATTTATTTTTTGTGTTCGCATTTATTATTATACAGTTATTTTGCAAAATATTTCATATACAACAATATGGCAGAAAGGTTTTAGCAATTTATCACTTAAACGTAATAATACCTCATTCAAATTTATTAAAACATTAAAAACTTATAAAATCAAGGAAAATATGATTAACTTAATAGAATAAATAGAATTTCATATAATAGGATTAATTATTTAAATTATAATCTATAAAAGAAATAAAAAAGAAAAGTGTGACATGCACACTTTTTTTACTTGGATTGAACGATTAATTTAATCGCTGTTCTTTCTTCTCCGTTAATATCAATATCAGTGAAAGCTGGAATACAAACTAAATCGATACCCGATGGAGCCACATATCCTCTTGCAATTATTATTGCTTTTATTGCTTGATTTAATGCGCCTGCTCCGATTGCTTGTAATTCAGCACCGCCTTGTTCACGGATAGTATTAGCAAGAGCACCAGCTACCGAATTGGGATTAGATTTTGCAGCAACTTTTAAAACTTCCACTCTAAAAGACCCCCTTTTTATTGGTTATATAGTTAAATATTCAATAAGAAATAGTCTTTTCCTTTTTTTCAATCAATTTTTATGCAGAATATTAGTTTTTATTTTTTTCAATAAATATATAATACCTTTTTTCTACAAACTAATCTAAAAAAGCTCAAAAAAACAAAGAAGCGTGATTTCTCACGCTTCTTATTTATTTAGCATATTCAACTGCTCTTGTTTCTCTTATAACATTTACTTTAATTTGTCCTGGATATTCCAATTCATCCTCGATTTTTTTAGATATTTCTCTTGCAAGTACTACCATTTCTTCATCACTTGTTTGGTCTGGAATAACCATAATTCTAATTTCTCTACCTGCTTGAATAGCAAAAGATTTATCTACACCTTTAAATTCAGCAGCAATCTCTTCAAGACGTTGAAGTCTTTTAATATATGTTTCTAATGTTTCACGTCGTGCACCTGGTCTTGCAGCAGATATAGCATCAGCTGCTTGTACAATGACAGCTACTAGACTTGTAGGTTCTACATCACCGTGATGTGCTTCAACAGCATTAATAATCACTTCAGATTCTTTATATTTCCTACATAAGTCTGCACCTATGGAAACATGTGAACCTTCCATTTCATGATCAACTGATTTACCAATATCATGTAATAAACCAGCTCTCTTAGCTACTCTTACATCTACTCCTATTTCACCGGCAATCAATCCACTTAAGTGAGATACTTCAATAGAATGTTTTAATACACTCTGTCCATAACTTGTTCTAAACTTCATTTTACCTAACAATCTTGTTAATTCATGATGTAAGCCATGAACACCTGTGTCGAAAGTGGCCATTTCACCTTCTTCACGGATAATATTCTCTACCTCTTTTTTAGCCTTCTCTACCATTTCTTCGATTCTCGCTGGATGGATTCTTCCATCAACAATTAATTTTTCAAGTGCAATTCTTGCAACTTCCCTTCTTATCGGGTCAAATCCAGAAAGTATAACTGCTTCAGGGGTATCATCAATAATAAGATCTATTCCTGTTAAAGTCTCTAAGGTTCTAATGTTTCTACCTTCTCGACCTATTATTCTTCCTTTCATCTCATCACTTGGGAGAGGAACTACTGATACAGTAGTCTCAGCCACATGATCAACTGCACATTTCTGTATTACATTTGCCAATATTTCTCTTGATTTCTTATTGACCTCTTCTTTTGCTCTAACTTCCATTTCCTTAATTAAAATTGCTGTTTCATGTTTCACTTCATTCTCAACAGATTTCAAAAGGTACTCTTTTGCCTGATTGGAGGTGAGGCCAGAAATTCTTTCTAACTCTTTAACATGTTTTTTCTGTAATTCAGAAACTTCTGCTTTCATTTTAGATAATTGCTCTTCTTTAGATACTAACTGATTCTCTTTTCTTTCTAAAGTATCAGATTTCTTATCCAAAGATTCTTCTTTTTGAAGAAGTCGTCTTTCAAGGCGTTGTAATTCGTTTCGTCTTTCTTTAACTTCCTTATCCAAATCACTTTTGATTTTGTAAGTTTCTTCTTTAACCACTAAACGACTTTCTCGTTTAATAGATTCTGCTTCTTTTATAGCTTCATCAACTATTTTTCTAGCCTTTTGTTCAGCTGATCCATATTGTGACTCTGCTACTTTCTTTCTATAAGAAACACCAAGCTTAAAAGTTATTATTCCAACCACGACTGCAACGACAAGTATTAATATTACTAGTATTATTGGATTATCAATCAAATGGTAACACCTCCTCATTATTTATTTTTCATTGTGCATGATGTTATTTTCCATAACATATAAATTTTATAACGTTTTAGAAATTATGTCAAGTTTTAATAAAAACTCTTTTAAATAGTATACATATTTCATAACGTTTTTTACATATTTGTTATGTATTAGTTAAATTTTTTTTTCGCATAAATTGGTCAATTACTTTATTAATTAAACTATAATTATAACCTTTTCTCATTAAATAACCTATCATTCTTCTTTTTATTTTATTATCTATAGTATCTACATTTTTATATTTTTTATATAATAAATTATATGCATTTTCTTCTTCACAAAAATCAATATTTTCTATATATTCATTTATCGTATCCTTAGAAATCCCTTTTTGGGTAAGTTCCATACCAATTTTTTTGACACTTTTTCTTTTTTGATTATAATTAACATATTTTTCAACGTATTTTTTATCATTAATAAAATTATATTCTTCTAAAAATAATATTATTTTATTAGTTACATAGTCATTATAACCAGTTAGTTTTAATTTTTGGATAATTTCCTTTCTAGTCATATCTTTTCTAGTAAGTAGTCTTAAAGCCCTATTTTTAGCTCTCGAAATAATATATTCTCTATATATTTTTTGCAAAAATTCTTCTGTAATGTCATCATTTATCTTAAGTTTCAAAAACTTTAATTCCTTATAAGTTACAAAAAACATATATTCTCCATCTATATGTATATCATAATAGTTTTTAAATCTTTTGTTTTGAATAATATCTGTTATAGTCATAATTATCCTTTCCCATAAGATAAAAAAGGACTGTATATAACCAGTCCCATTACTAATTAACAATTTATTTATATAAAACTAATTTCTACTTGTTTTTATTCTTTTTATCATTAGTTGTTTCTTTTTTAACTTCTTCTTTTTTCTTATCATCTTTCACTTCGTCTACTGGTATATCGAAATGTTTTCTAACCAACGTATCTATTTCAGTTAACAACTGAGGGTTATCCATAAGATATTGCTTAGCATTTTCCCTTCCTTGTCCTAATCTGGTTTCATTATATGAATACCAAGCACCACTTTTATTAACTATATTCTCTTGAGTCGCCAAGTCTAAGATATCCCCTGCTTTTGATATACCTTTTCCAAACATTATGTCAAATTCAGCTGTTTTGAATGGTGGAGCAATTTTATTCTTAACAACTTTAACTCTAACTCTATTTCCAATAAAGTCAGTACTTTGTTTTAGCGTTTCAATCCTTCTGACATCAAGTCTGATAGATGAATAGAATTTTAGTGCTCTACCTCCAGTAGTAGTTTCAGGACTTCCAAACATGACTCCTACTTTTTCACGCAATTGATTTATAAAAATAACAATACAATTAGATTTATTAATACTTCCTGTCAACTTTCTTAACGCCTGAGACATAAGCCTTGCTTGAAGTCCTACATGAGAATCTCCCATTTCCCCTTCAATTTCTGCTTTTGGAACAAGTGCAGCAACCGAGTCAACTATAACTATATCAATTGCACCAGATCTAACCATTGTTTCAGTAATCTCAAGTGCTTGTTCACCATTGTCAGGTTGTGATATATATAAATTATCAATATCTACACCAATTTTCTTCGCATACTCAGGATCTAATGCATGTTCAGCATCAACGAAACCAGCTATACCGCCTTTTTTCTGTGCTTCTGCTACCATATGTAATGCAACAGTTGTTTTACCACTAGATTCAGGTCCAAATACCTCTATAACTCTTCCTCTTGGAATACCTCCCGCACCAAGTGCTATATCTAAACTAAGTGATCCTGTAGGAATGGTTTCAATATTCATATTTTCTCTGGATTCACCTAACTTCATTATTGCACCTTTTCCATATGCCTTTTCAATATTGGAAATTGCTGCTTCTAATGCTCGTTTTTTATCTTCTTTCATAAATGCCCTATTAACTAGGTTCCCCCTTTCAAATTAAAAGTCAACCGAACTTATGTTCGTTATTAATTATAATATATATTTTTACTTACGTCAACACATTTTTAACAAATATTTCATTTAGCATGTTATTATGTTTTTTCTATGATATCGCTAATCCAAGAATTCTATAACAAATAAGCCTACCAGTCAATAGACTTAAAAATATATATCCTATCTTTAATTTAATTGGAGGCCAGATCGGTATTCATCGTTTCCCGATCAATCTAATTAATTCCTAATTTATATATAGGCATTTTTTACAGGCTAAAAATATATTGGATATATTACTTAACCTGTAATTTATTAAATAGTGATTATTTAACTAGATTCCATAACATAATCAGACCTTCTACCACAGCTCTAGTTCTAACTTTTTGTCTATTACCATAAAAGTTGCACTTCTTGACTGTAGTGGTCCCATTATAGTGCACTCCAATATAAACAAGTCCTACAGGCTTCTGAGCTGTACCTCCTGTTGGTCCTGCAATACCTGTAACAGATATAGCGGTATCTGTTTTACACTTGCTTATAAGTCCTTCTACCATTTCTCTTGCCGTTTCTTCACTAACTGCACCATGCTTTGCAAGAGTTTCTTCTTTCACACCGAGATATTTCATCTTAGCTTCATTAGAATAGGTAATAAGCCCTTCCTTATATACCTCAGAAACTCCAGAACAATTAATTATTCTACCACTTAACATACCACCTGTGCAAGATTCCGCTACAGATAATGTAAGATTTTTATCCTTTAATGTACTTACTAGTGTCTCTTCTAGAGTTTTCTCATCTGTAGTATATATATAATCGCCAACGTATTCATCAACTTTTTGCTGCATATCATCAATTAAATTAACAGCTTCAGTCTCATTATCGGTTTTAGCTGTAATCCTAAGATGTACTTCTCCATCTTTTGCATAAGGAGCAATAGTAGGATTGGTTTGCTTATCAATCACATCCTGTAAAATCTTAGCTACTGTACTCTCTCCAATACCACATAATTTTACTGTCCTTGATAATATAACACCTTCATTTAATTTCTTCAATTCCTTCTTTACTTCTGATTCGAACATAGGTTTCATTTCACTAGGAGGTCCAGGTAGAACGACAATAGTGTTCTTCTTGGTATTAACTATAAACCCTGGAGCTGTACCATTATCATTTTTGAGAACAATAGCCCCCTTAGGAATATAAGCCTGTTTTAAATTATTTTCTGCCATATCTATGTTACGATTCTTGAAAAAATCTATTATCCTGTCTCTTGATTCTTCATGCTCAACAAGAGGTAAATCCAGTAATTTTGCTATAGTTTCTTTAGATAAATCATCAGTTGTAGGACCCAACCCCCCAGTTGTGATAATGATACTAGTCCTATTCATAGCATTTTTTAACGTTTCTTTTAATCTATCAACATTATCTCCTACAACTGATTGGTAATAAACTGAAATTCCCATATCTGCTAATTGCCTAGATAAGTATTGGGCATTAGTATTGAGGATATCTCCAAGTAGTAATTCTGTTCCAATTGCTATTATTTCAGCAGTCATATGGTTCCATCTCTCTTTCCCAAGTCAATTCAAACTATTCATGAAAAATACTTATGTTCTTAGTTATATAATCTAGTGCAGAAATTACTGTAAATAGTAGAGAAGCATATATAAGTATCTGTTCGATAACGACTATACCTTCAAAATTAAAATTACAGATAACAACTATAATCATAATCATAGTTGTAAATGTCTTAATCTTACCCCACCAACCTGCAGCGATAACCACTCCTTTATTAGCAGCAACTAAACGAAATCCGCTAATAACAAATTCTCTACTGATAATTATGATAACAATCCATGCAGCTAATTCTTTTGCTTCTACTAAATAAATCAATGCTGAAGCTACTAAAAGCTTGTCTGCCAATGGATCCATGAATTTTCCGAAATCAGTTACTAGATTTCTTGACCTTGCTAAATGCCCGTCAAGAAAATCAGTTAAACTAGCAACTATAAATATTGTAACACCTATGATATTACCATATGGTGCTTCTATTATATATAATGATAGTAAAAAAAATGGAATTAATATAACCCGAAACAAAGTTAACTTATTCGCTATATTCATCAGTAATCTCTCCTATTAAATCATATTCATTAGACGAACTAACCTTAACATTAATAATATCCCCTGATATTAATTCATAGGGACAACTTACAAATATCATGCCATCTACTTCAGGAGCATCACGATAAGTCCTTCCACAATACACCCTATCTTCTGGAATATATCCCTCAATAATTACAGGATAGACCTTACCTACCAATTCTTCATTTATAGATTTGGATATTCCCTGTTGCATCGCCATTATTTCATCTTTTCTTGATTCCTTGACTTCATCATCTATCTGATCTTCGAACAATGCAGCTTTAGTACCTTCTTCTGGTGAATACGCAAAAACTCCAAGACGGTCGAATCTTATGTCTTGTACAAATTTTTTCATATCTTCGAATTGTTCTCTTGTTTCTCCAGGGAAACCTGTAATAAGTGTAGTTCTAAGGCATATATCAGGTATGTTTTTTCTAAGTTCTGATATTGCATTTTGAATCATTTCTTTTGTACCTTTTCTTGCCATCCTCTTCAATATATCATTATTAGCATGTTGAATAGGCATATCCAGATAATTGAGTACTTTTTCTTCATCCCTAATCACTTCAATCAATTCGTCTGTTATTTCTTCTGGATAACAATATAATAGTCTTATCCATTCTATACCATCAACTTTGCATAATTCTCTAAGAAGATCTGGTAATTTTTTCTCTCCATAAATATCAATACCATATTTTGTTGTATCTTGAGCGACTAGTATCAGTTCTTTCACACCATTTTCAGCTAAATACTCTGTCTCCTTAACAAGACTCTCTATTGTTCTACTTTTTATCTTTCCTCTTATTTTAGGTATGATACAGTAAGTACAATGATTGTCACACCCTTCAGCGATTTTTAGATAAGTAGAATAACCTGCTGAACTGATTACTCTATTAATGTAATCTTGTGGGTGATGACTATTATCTTCAAAAGCAATATATTTTTTATTGTTAAGTACTGATTCAACTGCTTCAATTACTTTATCATAATTAGAGACTCCAAGAATTGCATCTATTTCCGGCATTCCGTTCACAAGTTCTTCTTGATACCTCTGTGCTAAACAGCCTGTTACAATCAATGCTTTACATTTACCAGTGTCTTTATACTTTCCCATTTCTATAATGGTTTCGATGCTCTCTTCTTTTGCATCTTGTATAAATCCACATGTATTCACTACAATAACATCTGCTTCTTTCTCATCATTGATCAATGTATATCCTTTGTCTCTTAATAATCCTAGCATGACTTCACTATCCACAAGATTCTTATCACAACCTAGTGAAATAAATGAAATTTTTATGTTCAATAAGAACACTCCTTTGTATTCAAGTTATTTTAATTTACGTGAGCTTACGATAGCTATTATTTATTTTAACATATTTGTTGCTGATTTAATACAGTTTTTCATGAGCATTGCAATTGTCATAGGACCTACGCCACCTGGTACAGGTGTTATTGCCCCTGCTAATTGTGAACACTCATCAAATTTTACGTCTCCACATAATTTTCCGTTTTCAAGTCTATTCATACCTACATCAATAATAGTAGCACCTTCTTTTACGAAGTCTTTTGTAACAAAATTAGCTTTACCTATTGCGACTACTAATATATCAGCTCTTTTAGATATTTCTTTTATATTTTTTGTTCTTGAATGGCAAATAGTTACTGTACCATTCTCTTTTAATAACAGCATAGAAACAGGTTTACCAACTATGTTGCTTCTACCTATAACTACACAGTTTTTACCTTCTATCTGTATATTATACCTCTTAATCAGTTCTATAATACCTGCTGGTGTACAAGAAACGAAACCATCTCTACCTATACTTAGGTTTCCTACACTGTAAGGATGAAAACCATCTACATCTTTTGATGGGTCAATCGCAAGTAGAATTTTTTCTTCATCTATATGATTAGGAAGTGGTAACTGAACCAATATTCCATGTACATCATCTCTATTATTTAATTCATCGATCAATTCAAGAAGCGCTTCTTCTGTAGTTTTTTCATCAAGCTCATAAGCTAATGATCTCATTCCTATATATTCACAAGCTTTTTTCTTATGTTTAACATAAACTTGGGATGCAGGATCACTACCCACTAAAACAACTGCAAGAGTCGGTTCAACACCTTTCTCCTTTAGTCCAACTACTTCATTGGCTAGTTCATCTTTAATTTGACCTGACGTTTTTTTACCATCGATTATGATAGTGCTCATAAGTATTTCCTCCCTATTTATCTAGAATAATCCACTTATTTTACCATTTTTATCTACATCAATATTTTCTGCAGCTGGCACTTTAGGTAATCCAGGCATAGTCATAACATTTCCAGTTATAGCTACTATAAATCCTGCTCCAGCTGATACATTGACTTCTCTAACTGTTATGTCAAAACCTTCTGGTCTACCTAACAACTTAGCATTATCAGAAAATGAGTATTGAGTTTTAGCAATACATATAGGTAATTTATCAAGTCCCATATCAACTATTCTCTTAATGGATTTTTTAGCCTTTGGAGTATAATTAACACTATTAGCCCCATATATCTTAGTAGCTATACAATCGATTTTATTTTCTATACTATCATTTTCATCATATAAGAATTTAAAATCACTTTTTTTATTATCTAGAGTTTCCAATACTTTTTCTGCTAACTCTATACCACCTTTACCGCCTTTTTCCCATACCTCTGAAATAGCGAATTCACAACCCATCGCTTCACATTTCTCTTTTACAGAAGTTATTTCTTCCTTAGAATCGGTTATGAAAGAATTAAGGGTAACAATGATAGGTACTCCATATTGCTGAAGATTCTCTATATGTTTCTCAAGATTGACAAAACCTCTATTGACTGCATCAACATCCGGTTTCGCAAGTTCTTGTTTACTTATACCGCCATTATACTTTAACGCTCTGATAGTTGCAACAATAACAATTGCATCTGGTTTCAGATTACCTTTTCTACATTTTATATCTAAAAATTTCTCAGCACCAAGATCAGCACCGAATCCTGCTTCTGTAATAACGATATCGCTTAATTTCAATGCTAGTTTTGTTGCTCTGATACTATTACATCCATGTGCTATATTTGCAAATGGTCCACCATGCATAAGTGCAGGTGTATTTTCTAGAGTCTGAACAAGATTAGGTTTCAACGCATCTTTAAGTAGTGCAGTCATTGCTCCTTGAGCCTTCAAATCTCCAGCTGTTACTGGCTCACCATTGTATGTATAAGCAACCACAATTCTACTTAACCTTGATTTCAGATCTTCTAGATCAGTAGCTAGACATAATATAGCCATCACTTCTGATGCGACAGTAATCATAAATCCATCTTCTCTTGGCACTCCCTGCATTTTACCACCTAGACCAACTACAATACTTCTGAGAGCTCTATCATTCATATCTACAACTCTCTTCCATACTATCTGTCTAGAATCAATACCTAATTTGTTTCCTTGCTGTAGGTGATTATCCAACATAGCAGATAAAAGATTATGTGCTATACTAACTGCATGGATGTCACCAGTAAAATGGAGATTAATATCTTCCATAGGCACAACTTGTGCATATCCGCCACCTGCTGCTCCACCTTTTATACCCATACATGGTCCTAGTGAAGGTTCTCTTAGTGCAATAATAGCATTTTTACCCAATTGTCCCATAGCTTGCCCAAGACCTACTGAAGTAGTAGTTTTTCCTTCACCTGCTGGTGTTGGATTGATAGCTGTAACGAGTACCAACTTTCCATCTTGATTATTTTCTACTTTCTTATACAATTCATCAGTTATTTTAGCTTTATATTTTCCGTAAAATTCAATGTCATCATCTGTCATACCTAATTTTTCTGCAATTACACTTATAGGTTTCATTCTAGCTTCATTAGCTATTTGAATATCAGTTTTCATTTTCATTTCTCCTTCTAATAAAAGTTAGTCATAATTAATGTAGATATCATTTCACTATTAGTTACTATTTGTCTTCAGACGTTGCAGAAGCTTGGTTTTTCATTTCTTCATATTCTTCCTTGGTTATTAAAACTTTTCTAGGTTTACTTCCTTCTTCACCACCTACAATCCCTGATTCATGTAACTGGTCTACAATTCTAGCAGCTCTATTATAACCTACCCTGAATCTTCTTTGTATCATAGAAGCTGAAGCTTTCTGTTTTTCAATAACCAATTCTAATGCATCATTATAATAGTCGTCTTTGTCAGCTTGTTTATTAAGAACTGATTTACCGCTAGATATCTGTTTCATTATCTTATCATTATATATTGTTTTCTGACTTTCTTTCAGAAATTCTACAATATGTTCAACTTCTTTATCGGATATGAAAGCACCTTGTACCCTAAGAGGTTTTTGTATACCTACTGGATAGAAAAGCATATCTCCCTTTCCAAGAAGTTTCTCAGCACCATTCATATCAATGATAGTTCTTGAATCAGTACCTGAAGATACAGAAAAAGCTATTCTTGATGGAATATTAGCTTTAATTAGTCCTGTAATTACATCTACAGAAGGTCTTTGAGTAGCAATAATCAAATGGATACCTGCCGCCCTTGCCATTTGGGCTAATCTACAAATTGCATCTTCCACGTCATTTGGAGCAACCATCATAAGGTCTGCTAACTCATCTACAATGATGATAATATGTGGTAATGTAGTTCCTTCACCATTCTTGGCTACTAACTTATTATAACCTTTTACGTCTCTTACATTCGATGCTGCAAATAATTTATATCTATCTGACATTTCACTGACTGCCCAGTTAAGTGCACCTGCTGCTTTTTTAGGATCTGTTACAACTGGTATCAAAAGATGTGGAATGCCATTATATACACTAAGTTCTACTACTTTCGGGTCAATCATCACCAATTTCACTTGTTCTGGAGTAGATTTATAGATGATACTTGTAATAAGGGTATTGATACATACACTTTTACCTGAACCAGTGGCACCAGCTATAAGCATATGAGGCATACGTGCTATATCTGCCACGATTACTTTACCAGCAATATCTTTACCTAAAGCAAAAGCTACATTGGAAGGAAATTGTTTGAATTCATTAGTATCAATAACTTCTCGTAGAAATACTGAACTAACTTCCTTGTTAGGTACTTCTATACCGACAGCTGATTTACCAGGTATAGGCGCTTCAATTCTAATTCCGGATGCTGCAAGATTAAGAGCGATATCATCCGATAGTGAAACTATTTTACTTACTTTCACACCTTGTTCCGGTTGAAGCTCATATCTAGTTACTGTTGGTCCACAACTTACATTTAGTACCTTTGCTCTGACTCCAAAACTTTCAAGAGTTTTTTCTAATTTATCTGCATTCTTGAGTATTGCGCTTTTTGATCCTTTATTTCCACTAAGAGGATTCTTCTTCAATAAATCGATTGCAGGGAATTTGTATTCTACTTTTTCTGCCTGGGTGTCTTCTTCTATAATAATACCCGTTTCTACATTTTTTTCTTTATCATCATATACTTTACTTGATTTCACATCATTTTTAGGTGGTACATATTTTTCTTCTATAGCTTTATGTACGACTTCTTCTTTTTTCTCTTTTATATCATTTTCCTTATCTTCTTCTAAAAAATCCTCTACAGGTTTATCATCAATGCTTAGGGAAACTTTACTTAAGAAACTAACTTTTTCTTTCTTGGAATTTACTTCTTCAGTAGAATCATATTCCTTAATCATAGTTTCTCTTGCTTCTCTAGTTTTTTCTATTGCATTTTTACTTCCGTCTTTTACTTTAATACCAATTGATTTCAGTAACTTGAATAATGATTTTTGTGTTAATAATATTATGAGAATTATAAATATCAACACTAATAATATGTAAGTACCAATTTTCCCTATAAATAAAATAAGTAAATCACCAAATAATCCTCCTAAATATCCACCTGATACTCTTGTAGTAGATAATTTATAATAATTAGCCAGTGCTGGTAACAATCCATTCAATCCACTTACTTTTATGATCTGAACTCCTTTTATATATATGACGTGTGAAAAAATAGATATCGTCAACAATAAAATACAACTTAGGTAGATACGATTATTTAGTAATTTATTTCCTTTATTGAATATTTTAAAAAACGATGCTAAAAATATCAATATAGGTATTAAGTATGAACTAACTCCAAACAATCCAAAAAAAACGTTATTGATGATTCTTCCTAATGCCCCTGCCTTATCTAAATAAACACTAACAAACATGAGTAATGAAAAAGCAAAAAATATTAAAGCGATTATTTCATATTTGAGATCATTCAAAATCAAGTCATCATCTTTTTTCTTAGATGTTCTTTTTTTAGTTGTAGTCTTCTTACTAGTAGATTTAGTAGATGTTTTTTTCTTTGGTGCCATATCACTACCCCCTTTTTCATATGTCTATTCGAAAAACCATAAATCTTATTTATGATTATTAAGTTAATCTAATTAACAAAATATGCGATTATTACAATTATACCAACTGCAAAACAGTAATATGCAAAATAATGCAATTTGTTATTCTTAATCAACTTGATTAAAAATTTGATACATAGATAACCAACTAAAGCTGATACAGCCATACCTATTATATATGGCGCAGAAATAACTGCTTCTATTGATTCCATAGGTAAATCCCTTAACTGTAATATCATTGCCCCAACCACAGCTGGTAAAGACATTAAAAATGAAAATTTTACAGCAAACTCCCTGCTAAGTCCTCTTAACAGTGAAGCAACAATGGTAGAACCAGACCGAGATATACCCGGAAGTCCAGCAAAACCTTGAAATGCACCTATTATAATAGCATCTTTATAAGATGTTTTACCTTCTTTTTTAGTTCCTGTTTTTAACTTATTAGTTGATTGAAGCAAAAATCCAGTAACTATCAAGCATATACCTGGTACTAACAAGATATCAAATGATTTTATGATAACCTTTTCCAATACAAGCCCTATAATAGCTGTTGGTATGCTAGCAACAATGATAAGTATAACAAACTTGCTTTTATCATCCTTGATGATCTTTGGAATTTTTTTGTTATCGTTGTAGATTAAATTCTGTACACTTGTAATTATGTATTTGAAGCAACGACCTATTATTTTCAGTCCATTAATGATTAATTCCAATACATCTTTGGAATATACTGCAATTATTGCAATCAGAGTTCCAAAATGTAGTAGTACCTCAAATAAAATGTTGTCCAGTTGAAGGTCCAATATATGTCTTGATATAGCTAAATGCCCCGAGCTACTAATAGGTAGAAATTCAGTTAAACCTTGAACGATTCCCATAAGAATCGCTTCAAAAAATGACATAAAAATCCCCCTCATATCTATGCATGTTATATTTTAACCCTTTTGTCACATTATTTCAACCCATGAATCTAAACACTATCACATTTTCAACTCACTTCCGGGACTTAGTTCCTTATTAAGATATACTTTTAAATCAGTAGATATGACTCTTTTTATTATATATTTGTCATCTTTTTTATATACTTGTACAGTATTACCGTTATAATTCAACTCTTCATATTTATATTCATCTTCTGTTGTAGGATATAATTGTTCATAAGGTATTATAGAATAATACATTAATCTTCACCTTCTTTTTTATTCTCCTCAATCATTTCATATAATTTCTTTATAGCTTTATCAATTCCGCCTAATTCATCTATTATACCTTCCTCAACAGCCTCTTCACCAACAATTATTGTTCCTACATCTTTTGCCAATTTACCAGTATCAAGCATAAGTTGTTTTAATCTATCTCTTGTTATTTTAGAATTTCTTGTAACAAAATCTACTATCCTATCCTGCATCTTATCAAAATATTCAAACGTCTGTGGCACACCTATCACCGTTCCACTCATCCTAACTGGATGTATTGTCATTGTAGAACTAGGAACAATAAAAGAATACTTCGTAGATACTGCAAGAGGTACTCCAATGGAATGTCCTCCACCAAGAACTATAGAAACAGTAGGTTTGCTTAATGAAGCTATCATTTCAGCTATAGCTAGTCCTGCTTCTACATCTCCTCCAACTGTATTGAGAAGTAATAACAACCCATCAATACTATCACTCTCTTCTATAGAAGCAAGCTGTGGTAATACATGTTCATATTTCGTGGTCTTATTTTGCTGTGGTAGACACACATGACCTTCTATCTGACCGATAATGGTTAAACAATGAATTCTGTCATCTTCTTTATCAATTGTAACTTGTCCATATTCTTTGACTTCTTGTGGATCGGCTTTTTCATCTTTATTGTTTTGTTCATTCGTCTTTATATTTTTATCCATTATTATTCGCCCTTCGATTATTTATATTTGTACATATATTATACGAATAAATATAGTATTTCATTCATACTATTAAGACGAATTTATATATTGAACTTAACGGAGGCAAACATTTCATTAAGTTCAATATACAACCACTAACATTACCCAAGCATAAATTCTTTATGAAGAGCTTCTGTGGCTATTTCAAGATCTTTTTCTTTAATTAGACAAGCTATTGTAGATAATGAATCTGCTGTTTGTAATATCTCCACTGATGATTTGCTCAAACATCTGATTATCTTAGCCATTACACCAGGAACTCCAGTTATTTTCTCACCGATGACTGTTACTTTGCAGCAATTATCTATAAATGTATAAGGCGCATTATATTTATTTATTAACTTTATCACTTTATTTTTACAAGTATCATCTATTGTAAATACTTTTCGTTCTGGAAATATATTAATGATATCGATACTTACATTTTCATTTGCAAGTTCAGTAAAGAAGTTTTCATCATCAATTTCTCCTTGTATGGAAAATTGAATTATATTGGTTTTATGAGCGATACTTGTAATAAGTTTGTCTTGTATCGTCTTCTTTCTCTCGGACTTGATGAATGTTTTTATACTTGTTCCTCTAGAATCGTTGAATGTGTTTTTGATGATTAATGGAATTCCTGATCTGCTTGCTACCTCGACAGCTCTAGGATGTATAACTTTCGCTCCACTTCCAGCCATTTGAAAAACTTCATTATAACTGATTTCGTCGATTATTTTCGCACTCTTGCATATTCTAGGGTCAGCAGTCATTATACCATCAACATCAGTAAATATTTCTATGGCATCAGCATCTAATGCTTCTCCAAGTAAAGAAGCAGTTGTATCACTTCCTCCTCTACCAAGAGTAGTAATCTCATTTTCCACTGTTGCTCCTTGAAATCCTGCTACAACAGGTATTATTCCTTCATTTAATAATTTTATTATAGGCTCTGTTTTGATATCTATTACATTAGCATTATTAAAATCGTTGTCAGTGACTATCCCAGCACCACCGCCAGTCAACGCACAAGCTTTGATTCCATTTTCCAACAAAGTATTTGTTATAACGAGTGCTGATATTATTTCGCCAACTGACATAAGCAGATCTATCTCTTTTGGCGATAATAATGTATTCTTATAATTAACTAAATGTAGTAGTGAATCAGTAGCATATGGAGCACCTAATCTTCCAATTGCCGAAACCACTACTACAACATTATCATATTCTTTCTTCGCTTCTGTTATCTTATCAACAACATTTTTTCTTGTTTCTTCTGTTGCCATAGATGTACCGCCAAATTTTTGAATCAAAATCCTCATATATTCACCCCATAATTAATATTTCAAGGAATCCTTATATGCAAGTATCCTTGAAAGTATCTTTTCTTCTATATCTTTTAACTAAATATACCATATACTCATTATTTTGAAAAGGATTTTATCTATTAGTATTGTATGATGACGGGTTGTATCTGCCTACCTTCCTTAGCTTCTTTTACCGTATCATATATCAAGTCCATCTTAGCTACCAATGAATTTTTCTTAGAAACATGGTTATCTTGACCAAATGGAACAAAATAAATATTTCTAGTATTCATGAGCGTTCCAAAATTCTTGAAATTAAGGGCTAATCCATCATTAGTCGCTATAGCAATTACAACTGGACGACAATTCCTGAGGTTTGCCTTTATTGCCATCAATACAGATGTATCTGTAATGGCATTAGCTAATTTTCCTAACGTATTACCTGTACATGGAGCAACAACTAACATATCAATCAACTTTTTGGGACCTATAGGTTCAGTTTCTTCTATTTTGGTTTGAACCTTGTGTCCAGTCATATCTTCTAATCTCTTGACAAAATCTTTCGCATTACCGAATCTTGTATCTATAGTGTATGCATTATTAGACATTATAGGATACACATCAGCACCATTTTCAACTAATTGTTTTAATGGGTCAAATATTCTATCCATAGTACAAAATGAACCACATAAAGCAAAACCAATCTTCATACCTTCTAATTCTTTCATATAATCTACTCCTTTCCTAAATTAATAGTTTCTTGCATATGTTTTTCAATAACATCACTAATAATTTTTCCTGCCGTTTTTGGTGAATATTTACCAGGTATTCCTCTTGCATTAATGAATTTATTCTTATCATCTTCATAGATATTTGCTATGTCAATAAAAATATAGTTATCTAATTTCTTGGATAGATTAATGTTTATTAGAGAAGCAGGAATCGTATTGATTACATAGTTGAATCTCTCGAGATTTATAATAAAATTACTTTCATCTAAAAATTCTCTAGTCAAATAATCTACAAGCAGTAATTTTTTATCTTCTATCTTTAGAGTTTTGTATTTTTTGATTTCAGCCATTATCAATTCTTCATTACTTGCAGATGCTACATATACATCCATATTCATTTTCTTAGCTAGATCAGAAATTGCCATACCGCACCTTCCGTAACCTAGCACTAAGCACTTGCTACCTGAAAGTGTGATACCTAGATTCTCTATCATCATACCGATAACACCTTCTGCTGTAGGTACAGAATTAAGTATTGCGAATTCATAGGCAGCCACAATATCAAATAAACGGATGTCGTTTTCCTTTGCATACTCTATCACATCATTTTTATATGGACCTGAAAAGATTCGCTGGTCTTTGGTAATTAGAGAAAACAAATCTTTATATAGTATTTTTTCTTTTGAGTTAGCAACAAATATGTGCTCATTATCTTTAGAAAAAGGTATTGGACAAACGATGATATGACTATCTCTTACAGCTTCTTTTAAAGATAATGCTCTAGATACTTTACTGCTAAGATCTTTATGTTCGTTACCAAAAATAGATACTCTATATTTATCAGCCAATATGTTAGATAAATAAATCTGTCTCAAATCTCCGCCAATCACTGCTATTTTTTTCTTCATAAATATCATCACTAACTATTGTACTTTAATAATAAAATATGTTTTCTACAGGCTATATGTGATAGCTGAAAATTAAATTTGTATGTATTTTACAAGGATATCCTTATTTTTATTTAGACAATGTACCTATTGAAATGGATTAACATATATTGACTATTATGAATGCTAATATTTATATATGAATTATCTCTATAACATTAATTTATTAAGTTCTTGTAATCTGATTTTTATCAGTATTTTTTCTTCTTGTCTCAATATTATTATATGGTAGGTGTTAGATTGTTGAATAAACATTCCTCATATGAAAATCATGAATTCAAGTTTCGAGAAATAAAGAATAAAGACTATAATTTGATTAAGCAATGGATTATGAAAAGTTCAATAAGAGATACTATATTGAATAGTGATTACTCTAAAATCACCCGTAGAAAATGGTATAGAAATTATAAAAAAGATGAAAAACTATTAATCTATATAGTTGAAGAAAAACAAGTCTATGGTATGCCCATAGGTACTACTGCCATAAGAATTATAGATGATGATGTTGTTGAATTCATGGGCTTTGTTATTGGGGAAACAAAAGCAAAGAATAAGGGCTACGGTATGAAAATAATCGAATTGACCCATAAAATCATATTCAACAAAATCAATTCCAAATACTCTTACCTACAAGTTAATTGTAATGATCGACATGCTGTAAAAACATATATCAGTAGTGGATATAAAATCAATTCTTTCATTGAAAAAGAAGATAAGGATATTTATATTATGAGAGCTATCAATAAAAATAAGAAAATGGATTTATAAGAAAAACCTCCTTAACAAAAATATTTTATAATTCTTGCCAAGGAGGTTTAATTCTGTTTTTTTATATTTATTTCTATAGATATTAGTTTATTTAAAAGATATCATTAAATCCCAACCCGGAATCGATACCAAGAATCATATTGTTTTTATCATATACAATCCCACCATCAATCGGATTTTCACTGCATAACAATGGCACATCAAGGTCTACCTCTATTATATTAGCCTTTGCAGCCCCTAAATGTGCTGCTGCTGTTACTCCTATGATGTTTTCCATCATTGAACCTATCATACACTTCATACCAACAGTTTCAGCCAACGAAACAATCTTGAGAGCATTATATATGCCTCCCGTTTTCATAAGCTTAATATTAATCATATCAGCCGCCCTATTGTTAATGATGTTCATAGCATCCATAGGAGAAAAAACACTCTCATCGGCTAATACAGGTATGTTAACATTATCAGTAACATATTTTAGACCATCTATATCTTCTGCCGTAACAGGTTGCTCAGCAAGATCGATATTTATGTCTTCTTGTTCCATTCTCTTAATAACATAAACAGCTTCTTTTGCTTCCCATCCTTGATTGGCATCGACTTTGATACTAACCGTATTTCCCACAGCTTTTCTTATGGCCTTTAATCTTTCAATATCCAGATTAGAATTATTACCTACTTTTACTTTCAACGCATTAAAACCTTGATTAACAGCTTGAATACTATCGATAGCCATTTCATCAGGAGATTTTAGGCTAATTGTAATATCTGTAGTCAATTTATCCCTATAACCTCCTAACAACTTATAAACAGGAGCTTTATATAATTTTCCGTATAGATCATACAAAGCCATATCTATGGAAGCTTTTGCACTTGTATTACCAACAATACAGTTATTAAGTATTTCCATCAGCTTCTCGAAACTACTGATATCTTTTCCAATAAGAAATGTTTTTATATAGTCTATAGCACCTATAATCGAACTGTTGATATCTCCAGTTATGACCGCTGTCTCAGCTGCCGCACCATAACCTATGTACTCATCAGTTATAACTTTTACGACAATACTGTCTATACTTCTTAGACTTCTAAGTGCAGTAATAAATGGCTTTTTTAAACCTATAGATATTTTTTCTGTCTTGATATCAATTATTTTCATTTAATCACCTTCAACACAATCAATATTATTTACACACTTACAATAAGTTAATATTTCTATATATTGGATATCAATACACCTCTATCTGCATCCATATATGAATTTAGTCCAAATGGTAATGTTACCATTGGATTACAATGTCCTGCTTTCAGTTTATAGATTGTAGGTTTGTTCAGTGGTTTGATTATTTCATTAAAAACTTCTTCCAAACTTTTACTATCCTCGTTTTCCTTGGGAACACAATCTTTGAAATCACCTAATATTATACCTTTTGCATCTTGAAATTTCTTAGCATGTTTTAATTGCATCAATAATCTGTCGATAACATACGGTCTTTCTCTTACTTCTTCTATAAACAAGATTTTACCTTTTGTATTGATTTCATAAGGAGTTCCAAGAGTTGAAATGATCAAAGACAAATTACCGCCGATGATTTTTCCCTTGGCTACACCTGGACATAAGCACTCAATATTACTGCTCTTAGGATTATTAATGCATATTTCATTCTCTGCCTGTATACTATAGAAAAAACTCTTCTTTGTAAATTCATCCATCCCCTCAAGCATATCACCAGCCATTGGACCATGATAAGTAACCATGTTACTCAATTGGTTAAAAGCTATATGTAAAGCAGTTATATCACTATAACCTACAAAAACCTTAGGATGTTTTTTAATGGCTCTGTAATTAATCAGATTAAGTATTCTACTTGTTCCATAGCCACCTCTCAAGCATATGATACCTTTCACATTATCGTCTAGAAACATTTCATTAACATCATTAGCCCTCAGATTATCGTCTCCAGCCAAATATGTATCTTTTTCATAACAACTTTCACCTAATTTGACTTCAAACCCCAACTCTTCTAAAGAATTCTTAGCTTTATTGACTTTATCCATGGTTGTAGGACTTCCCGGTGCAATGACACCTATAATATCTCCCTCAACTAATTTCTGTGGTCTATTAATTATTATCACCCCTTAAAAATATATATTATCGTGCATCTTAACAATTCTGTTTGCAATATATTACTTATATATTCTATGCTACGATATGATGTAACTTAACTTGGTAAGACCAATTTTCCCATGCAGATGCCTTTAGAAGCTCCGGTCGCTGAAGGAAGATTGTTGTTGTTACCATGTAAGAATTCATTGCCTAGAATAGCAAAAGCAATAGCTTCTTTTGCATCTGAAGAATATCCCCAATCATCTAATATTGTTACATGTTGTTTCAACCCATTATCTAGTCCTTTTATAATCGTATTGTTATATACCCCACCTCCACTAATTATTACTTCATCAATATTATAGTTGATATCTATATAATCTCTAAAATGCATAATTATAGATTCTATGGTATACGACGTTATTGTAGCTATGATATCTTCAAAATCTAATCCCATGGAGATACCCTGATTATACAATTCTTTTGCTAAATTAAATGTATACTTCTCTCTTCCAGTACTTTTAGGAGGCATTTTAGTAATAAATTCATCATTATTAATAATATTGTATAACCAATTATTACATACTTTTCCTTTAGATGCAATATTTCCATTCTTATCATATGTATATTGGTTATTAGTTCCTATTGACACAATAGCATCTATGAGCATATTACCAGGTCCCATATCAAAAGCAGTAACATCTTCTAATCCTACACCAGTTTCTATCAAAGACACATTACTGATGCCACCTATATTTATTAAAGCACGCCCTTTACTCCTACTTCTGAATAACAAATAATCTGTAAAAGGAACTAAAGGAGCTCCTTGTCCTTTTGCAGCCATATCACTAGGTCTGTAGTCTCCTACAGTTATACATCCTGTTCTCTCTGCAATTACAGCTAATTCTCCTATCTGCATAGTAGCATGATACTCGGGAATATGATAGATTGTTTGTCCATGAGTACTTATAAAATCGATATCAGAATTGTTCAAATTCGCTTTTTTGATAACCACATTAGCCGCTTCTGCCATTTTTTCTCCTAGATACACATTCATCTTACATATATCTTCAACACTTGATGTATCATCAGCACATATTTTCAGTATATTGTTTCTTTCCTCAGAATTATAATTGAGAGTATTGAATTCTATAAGTTTCACCTTAGTATCTAAGGATGAATTCTGTATTTCAACAAGTGCAGCATCCACCCCATCAAGAGAAGTTCCAGACATAAGCCCAACAGCTAATGTTTTTTCCTTATTAACGACTTTTTGTATTTTATTTATCATATATATCATCTCCACTTTTCATTATATTTTTTGATTTCAATATCAATTATAAAATATTATTTCATAATTATAATATCATGTATGTAATTATATTTCAATTACATATACTGAAATTTGTTATAGCAATCCATCTCAATATCCATTACAATAATATGTATTCAAGATTTTTGGACATACTTATTAATGAGGTGATGATATAATGGCAGAATTGAAAACAAAGATTAATAACAATGATCCTATGGAATTTTTGCAATCAGTTAAAAACAACAAAAGAAAAGAAGACAGTATCAGATTATTGGAAATCATGAAATCTATAACTAAAGAAGAACCTAAGATGTGGGGACCCACTATAATAGGTTTCGGAAAAATGATCTATACCAATACAACTGGAAATCATGATTGGATGTTGACTGGATTTTCTCCCAGGAAACAAAATGTTACGATTTATATTATGAATGGTTTCAACATGTATGAAGAGCTTCTAGGTAAGTTAGGAAAACACAAATTAGGTAAATCCTGCTTATATATCAATAAATTAGAGGACATAGATATAGATGTATTGAAAGAATTGATATCAGAATCAATCAACTATATAAAAAGCAAAAAACCAATTAAATATTAAGTGTAAAAGGGTATTCGTAATAATTTTAGTTATAAATTACATTATAAATATTATAACTAGTTATTACGAACACCCCCTTTTTTAATTTAGATACTCATACATATACATTACCAGACTATCAATAATCATTTGGTCAAGATGGTAATTCATATAATTACCGTCTCTAACTTTAGTTACTATTGATGCATTAAATAATATTTTTAGATGTTTAGATATACAAGCTTCCGTAAGATTCAATTTGTCAGCTAACTTCTGTGTAGACATAGGTTCCCTATATAGATTACGTATGATCTTCATTCTAGTCTCATCTGCTATAGCTTTAAAAACACTTAATGTATCTGCAGGTAATTTATCGCTATCGTATGAAGTTATGTATGTTGGTATTATCAGTTCAATATATTTTTTAGCTTCAATATTTATCAACAGATGAGGGTTAATGAAACTATCTATCTTAAAAACTGCCTCCTGTAAATCTTTCTTATATACTTCGAAGGTCCGATATTTATGAAAGTTGATTCTATCATCAGTTACCTCTATTCTTGGATGAAGCATCTTAATATAATCGTAAATAGATATTTCCTTACATCTGTAATATTCTTTCTTTAACTTTCTTATTAATACTGGTTCTGAAAAACTTAACTCCATAGCAAAGTAATTATAGTAGTATTCTCTTATAAAACTAAGGATCTGTTCTCTAAAATCATAAGGTTTTTTCATACATTCCACATAATCACTTGGCATAGTATCACTATAATAATTGCTCTTGATTGCATTAATTATACTTTGTCTATTAATTACACCATTAAATGTCAAGTAGAAAAAATCAATAATATTTACCTTTTCTAATTCATAAAGACATTCAGAGATGCTAATATCCCATAGATCTTTATTATCCAAAAAATTGAGTAGTCCTAAATACTGATGTGTTATATCTTTATATAATAATATTTTCTCTTTTATTTCAGGAGATAATTTCTTTATCATATTTATAGCCCATTGTTCTCTAGGCATATGATGATCATACTTTGCCAAAACATGAAGGCTACCTATAAGTTCATGATAAGGAGAATACAAAAAATGAACATCTATTTTATTATCTGCATCAAAATATGATAAATGCATCAAACTACCTCCTTCTAATTATATATTCATCTAAAATTTCAAATTAAATTCTACATTTCCCACTATCTTATGTAATGTAAAAAACTATCTACATTATACATTATCAATACAAACAAGTCATCATTAAATATTCAAATTACTATACCTTTCTTCTTATCAACAGCTAAATAATAAGCACCCATCACAGGATCGATATCAGGTATAATAATGTCAGCCTTACTTGCCTCCTTATACACAGAAAGTGAATAGGCTGTAAGTAACAAAGGATTTCTAGTCTTGAAAACACTTCCTATCAATATAACAGGTACCTTTTTGTCCTGAAAACCTAACTTCCTTATAACTGCATTGGTATACTCTCCTGCTGTTATTCCCATATTGATTACTATATTCTGAGCGACTCTATCTCTCATATCAGCTGCATCAAACAAATCAATAGGTATGTTAAAAAGCTGTTCTTCAGTTAAACCTTTAGTCCTTATATGATTATAGACATCTGACATATCCTTAACTTGAAAAAGTTTTGGTATAGTATTTTCTAATATAGTTTTGTCTCCAGTATTTTCATTGGAACGAAATGCATAATGAAGCGCATGTTCAACTAATTCTGAACCTCCTCCCTTGTTACCTAGCATATAATCCATATTCCTAAGTATAACCTCTTCTCCATCTCTAGAACGTCCTGCATAAGCAGCTCCTGTTCCGCAAATGCTTATAACTCCCCAATTATCCTGACTACCTGAACGTAATCCTATAAAACAATCATTAAAAACTTCAAAAGGTACATTCATAAAGATTGATTTACATATTTTGTTCAATATTTTATAATCCATATCATCATCAGCGCCAGCTAGACCTAAAACACTATATTCAATGTCATCAAGAGAAATATTTATTTTATTCATAGCTTCTTGTAATGCACTAACTATAGAATCTTTTGCTACCTTTTCACCACAGATTTGATAATTGGCATTACCTCCATATCCTTCAGATAAAATATTACCTTTTTGATCTCCTATTACACATTTTGTTTTAGTTCCTCCCCCATCAATACCAACTAAATACATCTACATCATCCTTATTATTTTTTATTGTTATTAATTTAATTAATAAAATCTAGGTAAATACTTTTTGTGTGCTTCTAATAATTCAGCTAAAATACTCTCTGCTTTATCTATGTTGCTAACTAGAGGATTATTGACTAATGCAAGTAAAGCTTTATTTCTGTCACCTTTCACCGCTGCTTCAATAGTCAATTGCTCATATATCTTCACCTGTTTAACAAGTCCTGAAATATTCTCAGGCAAATATCCATTACTTATAGGTGTAGCCCCTTGATTGTTAACAATGCAATTGCTTTCTATAACACAATCATATGGTAAATCTACAATTGAACCTTTATTCATTACATTAACTACATGTAGATCTCCTGTGTTATTCCATATACTATTGATAAGATTAATTGCAACTTCAGAATATCTTGAACCGCCTCTTTTAGATAACTCTTCAGGGATTTCAGTTATTTCGCTCTCATATATTTCAAATAAATTTTTTTCCACTTTCATTACTTGTTCTGCTCTTGTTCCAATTCCCTTTTCCATATTTTCTTTTTCTTCATTCAACATCTTATTCTCAAAATAGAAATACTGCAAATATGGTGAAGGTATCAAACCTAGTATTCCAGTAAATTTATCCATATCATCTATTTTACTGATATTTTTTACAACTGATTCCGATTGGGTTCTAGAATAAACTTGCAACACTTCATCAATAATATCTTTTCCATCAAGGTAAATATGATTAATATAACTTAGATGATTCAATCCTACAAATGTACAATTAATCCTTTCCGGACTCACCTTCAATCTTTCTGCCACTTCATATTTCATGTTTATAGGGACATTACATAGTCCTATCACTTTTACGTTAGTATGATTAGAAACCGCTTCAGTTATAATCCCTGCGGGGTTAGTAAAATTAATCAGCCATGCATCAGGACACACCTCTTCAATATCTTTACACAAATCCAATATTACTGGAATAGTCCTTAGAGCTTTCAAGAATCCTCCTGGTCCAGTTGTTTCTTGTCCAATAACATCATATTTAAGAGGTATTTTTTCATCTAGTGCCCTTGCAGCCAGACCACCTACACGAAGCTGTGTAACTATAAAATCCGCTCCTTTTAATGCTTCTCTTCGATTCAATGTATATTCTACCTCAATAGGTAATCCTTGTTTTTCTATTATTCTTCTTAGGAATCTAGCATTAATCTTAACTTTATTCTCTCCCTCTTTAATATCAACCAATACTAATTGATTAACAGGTAATGTACTATAATTATCTATAATCCCTTGAAGCAACTCAGGAGTATAACTACTCCCTCCTCCGATTACTACTATTTTCATTTGTTTCATAATAACTTCAATCCTCCTAATATCATTTTAGAGACTATCTCATTTATTTATCAAGTATCCAATATAGATACTATTAATTCGAGACAGCCTCTAACACTTTAATCTATCAATTTGACCATAAGTTCAACTTATCCTGTAGAAGTTTATTAAACTCGTCTTCTAATTTATGTATACCTACGTCAACTAACTCCTGCTGATAATCATCCCATATTTCATCAAATTCATCCGGTGATGCAAGAATTGCTTCAGGTATCCTCTTAGCTGTTGTTTCATCATATTTTGCCATGATTACACTTGCTTCTGTGTCGCTTGGAATGTTAATCTGCCATAGAACTCCGTATTCACTCTTTTCAATGTCTTCTTCTGATGGATATAGATCTTTCCACATAGTAGCACCATAATGTGCCAAAGTCTCTTTTTCGCTTTCATTATAAGCATCAATAATTGTATCTTTGAATGTAGGATGATAATAATCACCCTTCTTATCTATAGCTCCTTGACCATATCCAGGCCATGGCCAACTATATATTCCTATTCCTGTTTCAGTTGCAAAAGAAGGGTCCTCTGTCCATGCTTTGAAAACCTCAGGTTTGAATGTACGTTTTCCGTCAATAACATCATAATGTTGCCCTTCTATTCCCCATCTTGCAAGAATCTGTGCTTCGTCAGTACACATCCAGTCAAGGAATTTTATGGCCGCTACTGGATCTTTACAGCTTGTGGAAATCCCAATACCATATCCACCGCTATATCCAGTAGGTCTGAAATCTTTATTTACTACACCTTCTTCGATAACTAATGGAAACATTGCATAAGTTCTGTCAGACATACCTGCTGCCACTAAGGATTGTTCCGCTGCTGAGTACTGCCATTTTGAATCCGTTATGGCAACTACTCTACCTTCAGCGATCTTAGATTGATATTGGTCATACTTCTGGATGAAACTCTCTTTATCTAGTAATCCTATATCATTCATATGATTCAACCATCTGAAATACTCTTTCTCTTCAGGTCTCGTTACATGTAAAATCGCTCTTTCTTTTTCTTTATCATAAAACCACTCACCATCATCAGCACCTCCTGTTGAAAATACACCAGGATTAGTTAAAGAAATCTTGATTCTCCAATCATCAGCTAGTAACGATAATCCTATAGTTGGTTTTCCATTTATCTCAGGATTAGCCTCTACATACTTCTTGATAGCTTCTTCATAATCTTTTAGAGTCTCCATCTTAGGATATCCCAACTCTTTTAATGCCGCATGCTGAATCTCGAATCCACTTTCTGGTTCAAATTTCACCTTACCTATCTCAGGTAAACCTAAAAAGTAGATTGAAGGATCTTCTTTGCTCCATCTAAGTCTAGCTAAATCATCTCCATACAATTTCTTTATATTAGGTCCATATTCATCTATAAGACCATCCAGCTTGATGAATCCTCCTGCATCAACTATGATGTTAGAATACTCCAGTGCATATATGAAGTCTGGATATTCTCCACTGGCTGCCATAAAAGATAATTTTTCTCTAGGATCCCCTACAGCGAATTCCTTACGAAGTGTAACTCCCGTCAACTCCTTAATCTTTCTGGAAACATCACTATTATACTTGTCATCCAGCTGACCTGCAGTAGTGTCTGCACTCCAATAAGTAAATGTCTTCTCTTCATTCTTGTCTTTTTCATCAGCAATATCTTTAGTAGACTCAGAAGACAACTCTTTTTCAGTATCTTCTTTCTTACCACATCCAGTAAATACACTGAAAACCATTAAAAAGCATATAACTAGAATAAATTTTTTTCTGATTACTAAATTCATTAACATACCTCCTACTTTTATTTATCATTATAGCTGCTATGTTGATATTAATTCTTAACAGCTCCTAATGTCATACCTTTAACAAAATATTTTTGTAAAAACGGATATACGATCAGTATTGGCAAAGTAGCAACTATTGTTATAGCCATTCGAATTGACTGAGGTGTAACTGTTTTTACTTTAAGGGTGTTTGCTTTTGCCTTAATCATACTACCCGCGGCTGCAGTATTAGAATTATTAAGTACTTTCATCAACTCATACTGCAAAGTGGTCAAACTATCTTTTCCACTTGCATATAGATAAGTATCAAACCAAGAATTCCAATGTGAAACTGCGTAAAATAAAGCTACTGTTGCCATAACAGGCTTACATAATGGCATGATGACCTTATAAAATATCTGTAAATCATTAGCCCCATCAATCTTAGCAGCTTCTTGAATAGCAAAAGGAATACCGTCAATAAAGGAACGGACAATATATATATAATAAACTCCAATGAGTCCTGGTATCAGATAAACAGCAAAATTATTAATCAGCCTAAGATTTTTTATAAGCAAAAACTCTGGAATCATCCCCCCACTTACATAGAGAGTTACTGCAAACAAACCTGCAACGAATTTTCTGGCAAAAAAATCTTTTCTGCTTATCACATAAGCAACCAGCATAGTACTGATTACTCCAAGTCCTGAACCAACAATAGTCCTGAAAACTGAATTCCTGAAAGCAGTAAAAAGAATACTATCCTTAAAGACCTCTTCATAATTTCTTAGTGTAAATACTCTGGGCCATATATATATACCTCCTCTCACACTGTCACTTGCATCATTAAGAGAAACCGCTAATACATTAAGAAAAGGATATGCCGTTATAACCAAGACGAATATCATAAAAAGCACAATAATAACATCAGCAATTCTATCAGATAATTTTTTTCTTTTTCTCTTTGTCTTATTACCTTTAATTATTAATTTCATATTGTCCCCTCCCGCTATATAACAGCTTTACCATTTATCGCTTTGGATAGTTTGTTGGCAGATACTAATAAAACGATACTAACTACGGATTTGAATATTCCAATTGCTGTTCCAAATGAATATCTGCCTAGTCTGATACCATATTCAAGTACATATAAATCAAGGACTTTCGAATAATCCTGTACCAATGAATTACCCATTAGATACTGTTTCTCGAATCCAATACTTATTATCCAGCCAATATTAAGCACAAGTATAACCAATATAGTATCTCTTATCCCTGGCAGAGTGATATGCCATATGGATTTCCATCTATTGGCACCATCCACTCTAGCCGCCTCATACAGATCTGGACTTATTCCAGCTATGGCTGCTAAGAATATTATTGAATTCCATCCAAGCTCCTTCCATATTTCTGAACTAGTACAAATACCCCAGAAATACTTTGGTATTGCAAAAAAAGAAATAGGGCTGTCGATTAAATTCAGCTTCAATAAGATTTCATTGACTATCCCATCATTAGATAGCATAGTTGTAAATAAACCAGCAACAATAACCCAAGAAACAAAGTGTGGTAGATATGATACTGTTTGAACCAATTTCTTGAATCTAATACCTTTTAGTTCATTCAACAATATCGCAAAAATTATAGGAAGCGGAAATCCAAATATCAGCTGCATGAAACTCATTGCCAATGTATTTCTCATAACTTGATAGAACATAGGATCTTTGAACAAGTTTATAAAATGTTTTAGCCCTACAAATGGATAATCGAACATCGATAATCCTGGTTTCGGTTTATAATCCTGAAAAGCTATTGACCATCCCCATAGTGGAATATACTTAAAAACAATAACCCAAATAATAAATGGTAGTATCATCAATATCAAGTATCTCTGCTTATAGAGAGTTTTTTTAAGTGATTTATTTTTATTATTCTTTGGTGATTCTCCTTCAACTAAAGCTATATTCCCTTTCACATATTCTCCCCCCATCCGATTTATGTTTATGTAAAATTTAATCTATGAATATTATAAAAAAAAAGGTGTCTTGTAGACACCCTATAAATTGGATATGTTATACCATGTAAATTAGTGTTTTACCTTTCACCTTTTTTTGAATTCCGATAAGCATTAGGAGATTGATCAACGTATTTTTTGAATTTTATAGTAAAATAGTCTGGCTCTTTATAACCAACTTTTTTCGCTATCTCATAGATTTTATAATCAGTATTGACTAATAATTTCTTTGCATTATTTATTCTTACCTGATCAAGGAATGTATTGAAATAGTTTCCTGTTTGATTTTTAAACTGTTTTCCTAGATAAGCACTATTATAATTGAAGATTTTTCCTAGATCATCAATTTTTATTTCTTTATCATAATTTCTTTCAACGTAATTGATTATTTTATGGATAATCTCTGTAGGTCTTTTTGCAGATAATATATCAGATATGGTTACAAGCTGATATTTCACGAATCCATGTAACTTAATTAAACTCCCCTGTGTATATAACTTTTCCAATATTCTTTCATTAAGAAGTTCCATATTCTTTAATTCTTTGTTTTTCTCAAATAATATGGTTGTGATTTTTACATACAGATTAACATAATAGGCTTTTATTTTTTCTGAAGACCATCCAAGAATCTTGTAGTTATCCAACATATCCTCTAGTATATCATTGATACTCTTCATACTGTTAACATCTATTGCAGCATATAGATTATCAGTATATACATCAATATCAAAATTATCAGTCTCTAATTCTACCTCTCTTCTCTTATCCAACAAACCACTACTTAGAATTTTTTCATCCCCATATATGAAACTATGCTTCAACAACATCTTAGCATCAGTAAAAGAAAGATAAATATCATTAATATCCTTTACCTTTCTACCAACAGCTATAATGGTATCAATTAATACTTCCTGCTTTAATAATATTTTCATTTTCTCTAGAAGAAGAAAATTATGTTCGAACAATATATTTTTGATTACAATTCCTACATATTCTTCTATTTGAAATACAACACCATAATCTCCATTTTTGATAAATTCTTCGAGTATTTTCCTTGCCATCGCCTTCTTAACAGTAGTTACATCTTCTAGAAAATCAATTAAAACTATGTGATAACTATTCCAAGGCAGTTGAAAATTATACCACTGATTCATCCACATGATACTAGGGGATTTCTGCATTATTATCTTATGTATCACTTTATCTTTTGATAGATTAGTACTTTCTTCAACATATCTAAGCTGCGCATTGGTTTTAATTATTTCATCTCTTACTTCTTGTAATTTCTCTACAAGCTGATCTTCATCAATTGGTTTCAAGACATATTTATTGACATTGCATTCCATAGCTCTCTGAGCATATTCAAAATCACGATAACCACTTAATATGATGAACTTGCATTTTATTTTTTCTTGAGAAGCTTGTTCAATCATTTTAATTCCATCCATTACAGGCATTCTAATATCCACTACACATACCTCAGGATGTAACTCTTTAATCTTCATAAGACCTTCTTTTCCGTTCTTTGCTTCTCCTGCAATTTCAAAACCTAATGAATTCCAATCAATCAATGACTTCAATCCTTCACGTATGTACTGTTCATCATCTATTATCAATGCTTTCAATAGTATCAACCCTCTCATCTGGAAGTAATATCGTAACTTTTGTACCTATATCTATATCACTATCAATCTCCAATCCATAGGAACTACCGTAATAGAAGTGTATTCTTTCCTCTATATTCTTAAGCCCTATTCTATTATTTGTTGAATCTTTCCCCATTAGAGATTCCTTCAATTCCTTAAGTTTTTCTTTTTCCATTCCTATACCGTTATCTTCAATAACAATACTTAAATAATCATTTATCCTCCTGATGTCAATTAGTACATGACCATTACCTCCCTTAACACCTATACCATGAATTATAGAATTCTCTACGATAGGCTGGATTATAAGAGGTAATATGCAATACTTCTCTAAAGACTCTTCAACCTTGATGTCATAACTGATACTCTCTCCAAATCTAAATTTTTGTATTGTAAAATAGCTTTCCACGAATTTCAACTCTTCTTCAATAGATACGATATCATTAGTCAATTCAAGATTTCTTCTTATCAGCTGACCTAACAATTTGACAATATTGGATATTTCCTTTTCTCCCTGTAAATGTGCCTTCATCCTAATTGATTCCAGTACATTAAATAGAAAATGAGGATTAATCTGATTAGCTAACATTTCAAATCTTATTTTCTCCTGGTTGATTAAGAATTCCTGCTCTTTCTCATGCATATCTGTAATCTCAGCCATGAGATCTTTAATACTCTTAACCATAGTATTCAGATTTCTAGAAAGCTGACCTATTTCATCATCACCATTGATTACTGATACATTACCAAAATCTCCTTGTGAAACTCTATTCATGTCATTCCTTATCTGCTTAATCCTCTTAGCGAAGCCATTAGAAAATATAATTATAAGTATTGTAGCTGTAGTTAAACTTATAAGAATAACGGATAAACCTAACATACTAGCTTGATTAGCAGATTTCAATATCTTTTCTATAGGAAAAGCGGCAACTATCTGCATCTGTTCATTAACCTTGTTATTAGTGACAGTATGTACAATCATCTGAGAACGCTTGCCTCTATAATTAGTAACCCATAGTCCCTGTTCATTATTGAAATCCACTTCTTCCAAATCATTGATATTGGTACCTATTTCATCTGGTATTTTAGATACTATGATATTACCATTATTATCGATAATCATAGTCTCGAAAGTCTCATCTTCAATTAAGGAAACCAAATAATCTATATCCACCAGAATCATTATGACTGCTTTATTTTTCGTATTACGGTAATACCGATTTATAGCAAGAAAATTCTTATTTTTTATCTTGTCATAATAATACTCACATGTAATTTTACCATTGGCTTCTACTGCTTTTTGGTACCACTTCTTATTCTTTATCTCATCAGTGGCCTGCATGAAATCCAAGTTATCAAGTAGAGTTGAATTCTCAACATATATTCTTATATCTTCAATATCTCTATAGGTGATTTCATAATCAGATAATGTAGTATAGGATGAATAATTTCTGAATATCTCTAAAGCATCACAATACTCTCTACTAATTATTTCATAGACTTTCAAGTCCGCAATGATCTTATTCTCAATGAGTTCAGATAATTCCAGAATCTCGAGTAATTCACTTTCTATCCTATCAACATCACCTTTAGCCTCTCTAACAGATTGCTCCATAGCGTTTTTTTTCATATTATCAGTCAAAAAAACACCTACAAAAAGTACTGGTATGAACACTACCAGCACAAAACTAAGAATAAGCTTATTTTTTATTTTGATATTACTTAATCTCATAGAAAATTTAATTTTCCCTTGTCTCATAGGCGTTTTCCTTCCTTATCCATCTATTATATCCTTTAATAACTCCTACATTACAAATACATTGATGATAGATTACAAGTATCACCAATGTATTTTTCAGTATATAATATAATAATATCAGTGTCAAATTCAAATATTGTATTATATTAATAACACATGACCTAAAAAAAGGTCATAGTCAATTGTTATGGCTAAGACCTCTGATTCACATTTTCTTCATTTCTATTTTATTCTTTATCCGATTCTATTATCTTCATCAATGCCTCGCAGGCAATTACTATAGTTTCTTTCATATTCTTAAAACTCATAATCGCTCCTGCTCGACATTCTCTTATGGAGGAAATTACAAAAAGTGCTGCGGTTTCCATTTCACTTGCCATAACATTTCCATTGCACCATGCATCCCAACGCTGTTTCAATATATCTCCATTAGGTAGACCGCTAGGATCATGCTGACCATAAAAACTATCTTTACTCTGTACTATGCCTTCAATATAATTAAGATGATTTGCCTTAGCTGCATCCGCTAAAGCACCAACAATATGCCTATCAGCTACTGCTGGATATTCAATAGGTATGTAATGCCTTGTTGTTCCTTCATCTCTTACAGATGCAGTACATATAACACCATCTAAACTTTCGTCCCATGATTTTTTACAAACGTGACCAGCTGTTCCGATTCTAATAAATGTATCAGCTCCGCAATGAATCAATTCTTCCAAGGCGATTGCCATAGAAGGACATCCCATTCCTGTAGAAGTAACACTGACTTTCACTCCATCCAAAGTTCCAGTCCATGTTTTATGCTCTCTATTATGAGCAACCAATTTTGCATCATCCAAATAACTTGCTATCAAATCTGTACGGAAAGGATCCCCTGGAAGCAAAACATATCTTCCTACATCACCTTTTTTACAACAAATATGATATTGTTCACCTTTATCATTCATAACTTCTTTTACTTTCAAAATACCTACCTCATTTCTTATTGACTATCGTCTATACACACAATACTTTTTTAAAAATTATCATTTTCCTTTAATAAGAATTAATTACATTCCAAAATTTCTAAAGGCTCTTTTGTATTTGGGTTTCTTTTGTATTTTATTCTATATAAGAACGAAGATATCACACAAATAATACACATAACAGTACAATAATAAAATATTGACTTTACACTAGTAACTCTAATAATGAATCCTGTTATTAATGGAGATAAAATATCTGCTCCTCCTCCGACAAATCCTACAGCTGCAGCTGCCATTCCAGCATGGAGAGGATTCAAGCTGACTGATATTGATATGAGCAATGAAAATAATACCCCGCAAAAAAAGCCAGCAATAAAATATGTTATAAAAAATACAGTCGGAATATGATATATAGCAGCTACCACCAAACAAATGAATGTTAATAACATATTGATCCATAGAATTTTTGTTTCACTCACTTTTTTTAATATAGGAATAAATGCAAAAGAGCCAATCATACATCCTACACTATAAACCGTTAATACTGACACGGAAATACTTTCATCTATACCAAAACTTTGTACAAAAGTTGAAGTATATGTATGAATGGTATTAGTAGTTCCAAAATATGTGAAACACATTATACCGAAACAGATATATTTCCACTTATTCTTCTTTAGATTGAAGCAACGAATATTAAACTGTTGTGAACTCGTTACCTTTTTATCCTGAGGTAATTTTAAGAAGGGTATCAAAATCAGCATGAGTATCCCAATTATCCCAATTATAAAATAAACTATTTTAAAATTCAATTCTTGAGCTAGTGCAATTCCCATTAGTAATGGTGATATGAAACACCCGATACTGAAAAAAGCCTGTCCTGCACTCAAGGAACTACTATAACTTTCTGGAAACGTCTGTTTTAAAATAATCGCACAGCAGGTATCCTGTGTACTCATACCCACACCTGCCAAAGCTGACAAGACTAAAGCGACAAAATAATTTGTTGTTATCATTGCTCCAAAAAGGAACAATATAAAATTTATTACCCCAATCGTTAATGTAAGTTTTGCCCCGAATTTTTCTGTAAATGCTCCAACTATAAATACAGTAGCCACCCTTCCTATAGCAAAGGCTGATGCTAATACAGAAATCGCTGATAGGCTTTTACTATACTGCTGCATTAAAGATGGGATGCTACTACCAATCACAACACAAGTAGCACCTGTTAACAGATACATGGCAAAAACAGTAATTGCTGCAATTATACGTTGTTTTTTCATTTTAGTATTAACCTCTATCATATATTTCTTTTATGCTTTCTACTGCTTCTTCTATGGAAATAACATTGTTTCCGATTTTCAATTTTCTACATAACTGTGATACATAAGTTTGCTTCAACATGGCTTTATCCATTGTTTCAAAATCCCAGAATATCTCTTTTGGAGTACCGGTTTTGACTACTTTTTTATTTGCCATTACAATTATTCGATTAAAATTATTTGTAACGAACTCCATATCATGAGAAATTGTTATCACGGTTTTACCTTTTTTATGTAATTCTTTCAAAATACTTGCTAAGCGTTTATTACCTACAAGATCTTGACCTGCAGTTGGTTCATCAAAAATCATGACCTCAGTATCCATAGCGATAACGGCTGCAATAGTAACAAATTTTCTTATAGATAATGGAAGATTATAAGGGTTTTCCTTACTTACTTCACTCAATCCAGTTATATCTAATGCATAGTCCACTATCTCAGTTAATTTTTCTTTCTCTATTTTCATCATCCTAGGTCCAAATACTACCTCATCATATACAGTTGAATGAAAAATCTGATCATCTGGATTTTGAAAAACATATCCAACCTTTCTTGATATTTGCGCTGTCGTATAATCTTTTGTATTCATATCTCCAATTAAAACATCACCCTTAGTAGGTTTTAATAGACCGTTAAACATCTTTACGGTAGTAGTTTTTCCCGCACCATTTTGACCGATAATTGCAACATTTTCATTTTTATTGATATTTATATTTGCTTCATCAACTGCAACGAATCCATTGGGATATGCAAAGGTAACATTGCCTAGAGAAATATATGACATTTCATTTCTCCTCCTTTAGGGTAACTTTTCCAATTACTTTTTCTGCTTGTTTTTCTGTTACTGGGATATAATCCAGAGGGATGCCCTGTTTCATCAATTCATTACCAAGAATAGCCATTTGAGGAAGCTGTACTCCATGTTCTATCAAAGAAATATCACTCAAAATTTCTTGTTTATCACCAAATCTTATCATTTCTCCTTTTTCTAGAACAATAATTTCATCAGCATATTCTGCAATTAAGTCTATCTTATGCTCAACTAATATTACCGTTTTCTTACTTTCCTTTAACTTAGCGATTATCTCAAATACGCTTTCCGTACCTTCTGGGTCTAGTTGAGAAGTAGGTTCATCTATAACAAGAATATCCGGTTTCAAAACCAGTACAGATGCAAGAGCTACTCTCTGTTGTTGTCCTCCTGATAGTTCAAATGGATTTTTCTCAGCTATATGACTTATTTTGGTAGATTCCATTACTTCAATAACTCTTTTTTCTATTTCATCCACAGGAATACCAAAATTCTCAAGACCAAAAGCTATTTCCTCAAAAACAGTTTCTTTAACACCACTAATCTGATTAAAGGGATTTTGAAATACATATCCAATCTTTAGAGACAGTTCACCTGTTTTATATTCAACGGTAGGTTTACCATTTATCAATACTTCACCTTTTAGTTCCCCTTGATAGAAACTAGGAGCGAATCCTCTGATTAATAAGCAAAATGTAGTTTTTCCGGAACCATTCTCTCCAATAACTCCATAAAATTTACCTTTTTCCAATTTACAGTTTAAGTTTTTAACTGTTGGTTTATCTGTCAGAGGATAATTATAAGTTACATTTTCAAATTCTATTACAGTGTCCATAATAAGATCCTCCATATTAAAATTGCTACAGTAATCATAATAGCAATACCATCAGCTAATTTTTCATTTCCAGATTTAACAACTTCAAACAAATGTGTCTTGGGACCATTAACATCAAATCCTTTTGATTCCAAAGTCAAAACTCGTTCTTCAGTATTGGTAATTGCTCCAAGAATAAGGGGAACCATGGATGGAAAGAATGCTTTGCTCCTTACAATTATATTTCCTTCCGTTTCCACACCTCTTGCCTTTTGTGCATTCATAATAGTTTTACTACTATTTCCCAAAACTTTTACCATTTGTAGAGAACTAATAAAAACATAACAAATTTTATAATTCAGACCAGAATTTTCTAATACTCTAGATATTTCTTTATTCTCAGTCGTCTTAAAATACCAAATAAAAATACCAGCTATAGTAAGAATTGAAAATGATAATGCTATACCACTTGCAAGTCCTGCTTTATATACTTTTATGAATTTCCATCGCCATACAATAATTTCACTAGGTATAAATAAACTCTGTACAATAAAGATAAGCGCAGCTATGAATAATACCGCCTTTATAGCTTTTCTAAATTCTTTCCATACGCCACTTGCCAAACATAATATAGGAACAACCAGAAACCAAGGAATCAGAAATATAGAATATGTATCAACTTTTATGGTTCCGATAATTATTACACACAAAATATATAGACATACAATCAAAAACTTAGAAGATGGATGTAACGCTGCTATTTTATTATCTTTCTTAACTTTTAGTTTCTCTTTCCACATATTAACAACCTCTTATTATTTTGATATATTTTTGTTAATAAAATTTTCACCACAACTTAATTTTACAAGTATTCTTTCTGGAATAACTTTCATCACTGCATAACTAATGAAATAAGAAATTATTCTATCCAATACTGTAAATATACCTTCAGTACCAAAAACTGCTGCCCAAATATTTGCGCCAGCTGCCATAGCTGTTGCTGTAATAATGGAAGTTCCACCACCTGTAATGCCACCGAATACGTACACAACAATTGGTGCAGCTACTATTATGGAAACTAATCCCATTATTATCATAGAAATCAACCATTTCCACCAAACATTGAACATATTTTTTCTTGATAGATATCCAGTAACTAGACCTAATACAACACTAACAGGAATAAATGCAAAGTTAACTGGATTTGCTATACCTGTTAATACATTTGTTAGTAAACCAGTTGCAGCTCCTACCCATGGTCCACAAAGCATAGCTGCAAAAATTGTTCCTATCGTATCAAGATACATTGGTAATTTCAGTAATGAAGCCAGTTGCCCTCCTACAAAATTAACCGCTACAGCAATAGGAATAATTAACAGTGCCATCATTGAAAAATCCGTTTTAATAGAATACTTCTTTTCTTTTGCCATTTTCTTTCCTCCTAGTTTAATAATTGTTATTCTTTACTTAATCATTCGTCTACTAAATCCAAACATTTATTTGGTTCTTCTGCAAATAAACTGGTAATTGGAATATCTGTTAACCCACACTCCATTAGTGATTCTCTCAAAACCTGGATCAATATTCCTTCTGATTTACAAAGAGAAACATCGTGAACAATATCCATTACTTTATCATCTCTACCAGTTATACACCCATACCAACTTTTTCCTGTACAAGTATAATCAACACCACAACTGGGACTTCCATCAATTCCTACGATTCCTAATATTTCAAAACGATCTGGATTATTTTTATATTCTAAGATTTGATTAATTATAGGAATCAATATTTTCTTACAATGATTTCTAAAAAAGATATTATCAAATTGCTCGCTTACATGTCCCCATCTTTTTGGTCCGTATAGTGTGAATTCCGGGCAAGACATCTGAATAATTTGAATACCATTATCTACAGCTTTCTTAATAAAGCGTTTTCTTAAATCTTCCTCTGCTTCCATATCTTTCTCTTCATACATTACAACTTTTGAAGCAACATTCAAAAGGCAATGACTAACAATAATAATTTTCTGCTTCATATTAAGCCCCCAGAGTTTTGAAAATATAATCTTTATAAACATCAACTTTCAACTTGCTGCATACATAAGCATTTGGTTCTTTTTCACTAAAACGATACTGGTCTACCAAAACACCACCATAACTTGGACCAAATGAAGTATCTACTTCACAATAATATTTTTCACATTCTTTTATACATTCATGATTTAAAGCTGCTGCAATCGCAGAAGGATCAGCCATATCAAGACAATATTCTCCAAAACGCTTCTTATTCATTTCCATTAGACAAGTGTTACAGTCAATTACGAATTTTCCAAGTTCACCACTATTCCTTATACGATTAATTTCCTCTTCATTCAGCATAGCTTCATCAATACATGCATCCCATCCCACATACATTATCGGAACTCCAAAATCATTAACAATTTTGGCAGCCTCTGCATCTTGCCATATATTAAATTCTGCAACTGGAGTCACATTCCCAACTCCTAGTCCAGCAGTTCCCATAATTGTAATTCGTTTTACTTTACGCATTGTATCAGGAGCAAGGCGAATAGCTAATGCAATATTAGTTAACGTTCCTAATGTGATGATTTCAATTTCTCCTGGATCATGTTTATCAAGTGCCTCTATAATCTTATTTACAGCATGTCCAGAAGTAGGTTTTGAATTTTTCACTTTCAAGCCAATATCACCCATACCATCCATGCCATGGGTCTCATGGGCAAATACCATATTACGTATTAGTGCAGTATCACATCCTCTATACACTGGTGGTTCATAAGTTCCAGCATATTCTATGGTCATCAAAGTATTATAGGTAGCCTGATCTACATCTACATTTCCAGCAACTGTTGAAAAAAATAAAATCTCATAATTTGGATCGTTCAGAGCCATAGCAATTGCCATCGCATCATCTGAACCGCAATCTGTATCAATAATTATTTTTTGTTTTCCCATAATTTTTCTATATCCTTTTTTATTTTTCTTGAAATTAACTGCTTCATCATACATAGCCACAATATTTTCTACAGGCGTATCTCCCTGAATGTAATGAGCACTGGTAAGTATATATCCACCATCTTTACCCAGAATATCAATTGCATTCCTTACTTCCTCTCGAACATCCTCTTCTTTTCCGTTTGGAAGTGTATCTTGAATGTCAATACCTCCGTGAAAACTAAGTTCTTTTCCATAATTATTCTTGATTCTATTGAAATCCATACCTTTTGCACGAGGTTGAAGAGGATTCAATACATCTATGGGTAATTTTTTAAGCTCATGGATAATATCATATATTGCACCACAAGAATGATACATAACCGTTTTTTTGTATTTGTGAATGACTTTATTCAGCCTTTTATGACATGGTTCAAGAAATTCTTTCCACATTTCTTTTGACATCAATAAAGAATTCTGTGTTCCAATATCATCATACGTATAAACCATATCTATCTTACTACCAGCATTTTTCATTGATCTTTCAACAAATTCACACCAAAAATCAGTAATTCTTTCTAAAATGTAATGTGCTATCTCAGGATTGAGCACCATATCCATCATAAAACGTTCATACCCTCTAAGCGCCCATGCTAATTCAAATATCCCTCCTGTTTCCATCTTGATATAATATGTTTTATGAGCATCCCCAATAATATCTGAAAGCCCTATGAAATCATAATTATCTATATCAGGCCATCTATCATAACTTGCAAAGTCATTAATATTTTCAACATAACCAAGAGGGGAACTTGCATATTCCTCATATTCACAGTAATCATTTTTTATAATTCGCCTATGTACACCCATTGCATCAAAATAAGTTCCATCATCATTTTTCAAAATAGGTTTTCCAATATATTTTGGTTGAAACTGACGAACATCAATATGTAATCTCTGTAGAATCTTTTCTTTATCATTTGTCCCAAAATATTTTATTAATTTTTCCCATGTTTCTTGAACTGCCCAAAAATCTAGAGGAACTCTATCTACTTCATCATGTGACAACGACATTATGACACGTTCTCTAGGCAAAATTCCTTTTTTAACACTTTCATTCATTTCATCACTCCAATTCAAAATTATTTATTGAACATTTTAATAAAAACGCAAAATTATAATATTGTTTTGTTAATTTGGTTGTTTTTTCTTTATATTTATATTAACATATTATACATAGTATACAAGTGACAAGTGTCATCTTATTTAAAAAGGAGGAAATAATTATGTACAATCTTTATGACGAATATCTGTGCAAAGTGCTAAAACTATTTTTGAAGAAGGACATTTCCAATGCTGATTTGGAGGGAATAAAGCCCACTAAAGATTTAACCCTATGTAAATATAAAAAAGTTAAAACAAATACATACATATTAACCAAAGGCTTTAATGTGAATTCAATTTATATTTTATTGGTTGGAAGCTGTAAATGTATGGTCTACTCTTCTTTTGGTAATGGTATTGTTGCAGATACTATGGTTTCTCCCTATATTTTTGGATTACTGGAACTAGTTATCGCTCTTCCTAAATACACCGCCTCAATAATTACCACAAAAGAATCCGTATATCTAGAAGTACCAGTACGAATATTTCAACATGCCATGAAAAATAGCCTTATAGTTTCCAATATATGTACATGCTATTTTGCTAATGTTGGACAGTATTATATGGATATGGCAGAAATTCGTGCACTTTACAATATTGATGACACCATACTTCTTTACATTTATAATAACTGTGATAAAACTGATATTCCATATAAGATAACTACTACCCGCAAAACCATAAGCCATCTTCTACATATCAATCTTCGCAGTTTATATAGGCATCTCAAAATTTTAAGTGAACAAAAATATTTTGATGTCATCAACGGAAAGATAACAATTACAGAAAAGCAATATGATAAGCTTGAACATTACTGTACGAACGACCTTGAGACAAAACATTATCCAATTCAAATATATCCTGAAACCTTAACTACTTTAATTGATGCCGAATAATAGTCAAAAAAAAATCGTTACTCACTGAGTAATGATTTTTTATTTATGATTCTGATTTTATTTTCTTAAGATACAAGATAGGAAATCTCTATCTCCTTTACGTAGTACTTCATTATATTCTTCAACCTTAAAATAATAACCAACTATATCTAACAACTCATCTTTCGTATAGGAAGCAAAAAATCGCTTAGGTTCATATATATCTTGTTCATATATACCTTCCTCACATTTACCTCCATACATACCTAGATAAAAGATACCACCATCATTAAGAATCCTTTTAACTTCCTTAAGAACTATACGAATATCTTTTTTGGGAACATGCAATAATGTATTCATTGACCATACATAGTCAAATTGATTATCTTCTATGTCCAGATTATAGAAATCCATTACTTCTGCATTGAGATTCTTTGACCTGCATAGTTCAATCATACTCTTAGATATGTCAATACATAAAACATCTAATCCCTTGTCAGTATAATACTTAGCAAAAGTTCCTGCTCCAGCTCCCAGATCCAATAATTTATTATGGTTTTTATTACAATATGATAAAAATCTATCTACTTCTTTTGCTTTCCATTCAGGAATTATGTCACTTCTTAATGAAGCATTTCTATTATAACTCTCAGTTATCAACTCTTTTATGCTCTCCATAATCACACTCCCACTTTGTCTATAGTACTATTTTTATAATTTATTTCTGTTTATCTAAATTTTCAGGGCTTATGAAATCAAATTCATTAGGAAAACATGCAAACCAATCTTTTACAGTATTATCATTTCTTACTATAATAACATGTCTACTATTTAGGATAAATATATCTCTATAATCATAAATAATTAGTTTTTTATATTCTATACGATTTTCAGTTTCTATAGGATAACTACCAAATCTTAATCCAACAAGATTTCCATCCATATCTTCTCCTACTGAATCAAAAATAATAGATGGATTACAAGTATCAAAAAGCATTCTCATTAATGGTATATAAGTAAGCTTAACTGGTAAACTTAAATTATCCTTTTTAATATCTTTTATATTATTTAAACCAAAAACCTCACCGCTGTTATTAAGACATAATGAGGAGTAATACTCTCCTGAGACCAATTGTTTTACATTATCCATAACAAAATTAAGCTTAATAGTTTCCTTATTATTTTCATTTGTAATATCAAACCAATAAACTTTACCATTATTGTCCAACATGTAACCATAACCTATATCTTTTACATTTTCTAGCAACTTAGTTATTCCAAAACTGTTACAACCCATTTCTATTTTCTTATCATAACTATATATATAATATAATACTCCTTTATTATCTAGAATGAATATATAATCATCATAATTAAAAATTTTAACGATATCTGATACTGCTAGATTATCAGGCAACACTCCTAACTGATGTTCGACCATTGGATATACGTTCCAGCTCCATATAGTTCCATTACTTAATAAACTTATTTTATCACCAATCAATACTGCATTAACCATTCCAGGGATTTCATCAGGACCCTCTAAACAATATCCTACTGCCATTCCTCCTCCACGTACATACCAGACTTTCCCATCATTATCCAAGACAGTACCATTACAAAACTGTTTTGCTGTTATTGAAAGCAATCTATAGCTAGAGTATTTATCAATCTCACTCTCTTCACAACTAACAGTTATACTGTTGATTCTAAATGTCACTGTTAATATAATTCCTAGTAATAAAATTATTCTTCTTGATCCTTTCATATTCTCACCTATCCTATCATTATATTTCTACTATCACTTATTACTTATTCATGACTGATATATTAGTCAATGTTTAAGAACTTAAGATTATCTTTATGTTTCTTAATCACTTCCTCTGATTGAAATTCCATAAATTCATTATTCTTGAGTTTATTTATATAATCAATATTACTTCTTATAACGTTCTCGTCAATCACTTTCCCATGACTCTGAACAACTCTATGTGCTTGGTAGGTCAGATAATGATTAAGAGTATCCAAGTATTTATCTAGATCATTACTATCCATGCTAGATGGTATTGGATCATCTACATTATCTCCTACAAATAATGTATTATCTATCATATCATAACATGAACTGGAATCCTCACTATGTCCAGGGCTATGAAAGAATTTCAATCCTTCTTCATGAAATGTTATGCTAGATGAAAATGTTATGTTAGGAAGTACTATTTCAATATTCTCCTTAGTGAAACTTATGTTTTCCTCTAATTCCTGCTTGCCATTTATACTAATGTAATCTCTGCATTTCTCATGTGCTATTATCATGTCATTGCTGAATTCACTATTTCCCCATATGTGATCCCAGTGACTATGAGAATTAAAGACAATACAATCCTTACTACCATAATTATCTTCAAGGAATTTCTTGATTTTTCTCATATAATACTTGCCTAGATAAGTATCGCAGATGAAATAATTATCCACTCCTATTATAACATATACATTGGTTACACAATCATATGGCGGCTTGTTCAATTCATCAAAAGTAAAGAGTATTCCTCTATTACCAACTTTAGTATGTACCATTTTACCCTCCATTCAATTATTATAGGACATATTCTAACTGACAATCATAAGGTTCTAATTCTACCTGTCGTCTATCTATCCATGTTGCATCAACACATCCTATTGACTTGTAGAATCCTTGAGTTTCTACAGCAGGATTACCTGAAATATAGATTTTCTTTGCTCCATGTCTTTTTGCTTCATCTATACAACAATCAAATAATTTTTTACCTATACCTTTGCCTCTACAATCGTTGGAAACTTGTATTTTGGATAATTTCAGATATTGATTATTTTCTCCATACAATACACCACTTAATGATGCGAATCCTATCAACTTATTTTCTATATAAGCTGCAAATACTTTACCGTGATTCATGATATTATCCTTTAACTCTTTAATCACTTTTTGTATTGCATCATAATTCCAATCTTCAATCATATTCATGTCTTTTATGATCTTCTTATTATTCTCTATACACCATGCTTTATTTATTTCTTGGTATCTACTGTAGTTGTCTAGTAAATTTTCTTTAATATCATTTAACTCTAATTCACGTATAATCAGACCTTCTCCATTCATCATTAATACCCCTAATCTATTATATAAATTTTATAATGTAACTAAGCTTTTATTATAATACTTATTATTACCAGATTCAATATAATAAGTCGTTTAAATCACATATAATAATTATATTTAAAGTACATCTTTTTGTCAATTGAGTCATACATCTTCCACATTCATACTTAATACTTTTGAAATCATAATAATTTTTCTGAGAAATCTATTATACATTATTGAAGCTTTTATGTTCTTGATAATAATATTTGATTTGATACTTTTAATTCTAATATTATAATCTCTGGCAAAATCAACATTACATTTATTAATACTATGTGCTAACATCGCTCCGCTCTTAAGTGCATAACTTATCCCTTCAGCAGAACTAGGACTTATGAATCCTGCTGCTTCACCTATTAAAGCAATATTAGCATTAGTTGTTTTAATCTGCTTGAGTCTCCTAGTTCTCATAATCATAGTTCCTGTTCTCTTACACTCTTCACCTATATCAAATCCATAATCTCTAAGCCTATCTATCATCAAATCAAATTTCTTATTAGCTTCATTATCATCAGGTATAGCAGAACCTATTAACAAATATTTGCCTTTCTGTATTATCCATGAATAAAAATCAGTTATATCTCTGTCAAATATAGATGTATAATATGGCATTTCATTATTAGTTTTATACCATCTTTGGATAGAAACATATGTATCAGGTATAGCACCATGAGTAAAAGCCTGTTTCCTTACTCTTGATATAGCACCATCCGCTCCCACTAATATCTTAGTCTTTACAATATGTTCTCTATCATCATCTCTATATTTAACTTCGATATAACCATCTTGTTTTTTAAAAGATTTGAATATACAATTAAACTTTATATCAACAGAATGAGGTATAAGAGATACAAGCCATCTGTCAAACTTCTCTCTATCCACATTTATATAATGTCTCTGATAATGTCTTACCAATCTATTATCAAAATCTATAGACTTAACGCTGAACATCTGAGGTCCTGTCAAGACTTCTTCTGGAATACCTATACCTAGATGAGCTAACATTTTCTGTGCATCTGGAGCAATAAGACCTCCACAGCATTTTTCTCTCATGTAATCACTATTATCATTAAGATTCCTTTTATCAAGTATCAGAACCTTAAACCCTTTATTAAGCATTCTAGCTAAAGTTGAACCTGCTGGTCCTGCACCTATTACAACTACATCATACATGCTATTGACTCCTTTACTCATATTAATAATAACTTCAAGATTTACATTTATTATATTGTTATACAAGTAAAATGTCAATGTTTATTAATAATTATTTATTGTTTTTCAATAAACTACATTGCACTATTCAGATATATGCAACACATATTAAAATAATGTTGCTGTGCCGTTTTCCATTGCATTTCTCTCACCGATTTTCATCATCAAATGTGAGATTATTAATAAAAACGTTCCTATGAGAGAACATATTATAAAATCTGGTAACAGCTCAACAAATCCTGCATCATACATTAATGCTTTTCTAAGAACTATTATTATATATGTAAGAGGAAATATATATCCAATGATCTTAGCCCATAATGGCATATAACTAAATGGCATTTTAGCACCTGTAAACATATCAATGGGTCCTTGAAATATTGTATATAAAAATCCACTATCTCGTGATAATAAAAACAAACTATTCAAGAATACGCCCCAGATAACAGCCAAAACACATAATAACAATATACTGACTAGAGCTGATAGAATATTAATCTGTAGAAAATCTTTGAAAATCACAATCATACCAGATGCAAATATTATGAACATCCAAACACTTCCAAATAATGAAGCTATACTATTACCTATGAGCATAGCCATTCTACTGGATGGAGACATATATATCAATTCTAATGCCCCAGAATATCTTAATAGATAACTTGATTGCCATGCAGATTGTATGAGTGTATAGAAAAATCTCATAGCAACAAATCCAATCAATAGATATAGATATATTTCTTCATCATGCTTCAAACCTATCTTATTTAACAGAATATCATTATTGAAAGGTTTATATGTATAATAGATATTTATGAATTCAATAACAGGCCATATGAATAGAGATAGATAAATCCTCTTACTAAAAAAATAATTTTTATATTGTGCTCTGACATTAGCCAATACCAATCTAATGAAATTCATTTATATCACGTCCCTTTGTTTATTTACATCTTGTGCCATCTTCAATAGAACATTCTCTAATTTACTATCTTTCGCTGTAGACAATTTAGTTATATCTTTAACAGTCCCTTCTCTCAATAACTTTCCCTCATTCAAAATATAGATATATCTGCATAGCTCTTCGACTTCCTTCATATAATGAGTCGTCAATAGAATACCTTTATTATCCTCTTTCACTAATCTAACAAAAAACTCTCTCATTTCTTTAGCTATCTGAACATCAAGTCCAAGAGTAGGTTCATCCAAGAAAATATAATCAGGATCATTAATCAGACCTCTTGCAATCTGCAATCTCTGCTTCATACCCTTAGAAAATTTCTCTACAGGAATATCCGCTTTATCCTGTAGCCCCACTAGCTCTAATAAATACTCCATTCTCTCTTGCAACTCTTTACCATGCAAACCATACATACTCCCAAAATATCTAAGGTTTTCTTTAGCAGTCAACCTCCAATATATCATTCTCTCTCCACCAGCTATCATATTGACTTTTCTCTTAATCAATTTTTCATTCTTCTTAAGATACTTACCATCGTATGATATATCACCTTCTGTAGGTTCAAGGAGAGTTGAAAGCATCTTAACTGTAGTTGTTTTACCAGCACCATTAATACCTAACAATCCAGTAATCTCACCTTTTTTTATATTGAAACTAAGTTTATCAACTGCTGCTAAGTGTTTTTTACTCTTCTTCAAAAAACCTTTCTTTTCTTTTACAACATATACTTTAGTCAAATCCCTAACTTTTATCATATATAATCAATCCTTTCATCCATCAACTTTTTCAAGTGCAATCTTTTCCACTTTTTTTAGTGTTAAAAAACCTATTACCGTATATACAAAACCTTGTAATATTAATGCAACAACTGAATTTATCTGAGTTCCTACAGTCTCCCCTCTTAATAATATCCCTCTAAATAGCTCTATAGAATGAGTAACTGGTATGAAATAAGATATCTTAGACACAAAATCAGGTAAATACGTTATAGGAAAATTAATCCCACATATTAAAAACATCACTGTAAATAAAGTATTCTGTGATATATATGTATCTCTCGTATACAACATCAGATTAGCTAATAGTAATGAAAGTCCCAAAAAAGCAAATAGTGATATTATTAGAACCACTAAGAATGATAGGAAATCAAAATAAGCGAATCTTACTCTGAATAATAATAGAATAGGTATAGCGAAAACCAATTCTCCAAAGGTATGGATTGTCTGGGCTACCATATAAGCTAAGAAGTATAAGCCTCTATTATATGGTGCCAGCATTACACTTTCCAATGTCCCTAATCTTTTTTCAGTAATAAGACTTCTGCTGACATTAAGTAAAGTACTTACGGTAAAAGAATATACCATAGCCCCTACTAATATGTAACCCATATAATTGCTGGTTCCTACTTGACTTACAAAAGCACTGTCAACCTGACCATCAAAAACATATTCGTACAGAATAAAAGAATAAAGAAGGGTATAGGTTATAGATAGTATACTGGATATAAAAAAACTTCTTGGATAGGCTCGATACAAAGTTATAAAATATTTGTATACGTTCGCCTTAAAAACATAAATGTTCAAAATAAGACACTTCCTTTCATAATAATCGGCCATATAGAGCAATACACAGTCACTTGATTAACCATATAGTTAATCAAATCACATGTATCTTCTAGGCTGGATTATTATATCAGGAAAATCTATCATGTCAATAAGAATATTTAAATATTAAAAAAGGTCCTTGATATAAGAACCTTGAGTATATTAGTATATGTTTTATTTTCGTTTGTGTTTTCTTTTCTTATGTTTCTTAGTTGTAGCATCTTCTCCGTATTCGTAGTAGTGATAATAATATCCACCAGTTTTGGATATATCTGCTTTTGATAATACTACACCTAAGATATTAGCATGTACTTTTTGTAATAATTTCTTAGCAAGTTTGGCAGATTCAATGTTAGTTTCACCTGAAGCTACAACTAGAATGACTCCGTCTACTAGATTTGATAAGATAGCTGCATCGGTAACACTACATACAGGTGGAGCATCAAATAGGACTACGTCATATTCGTTCTTAAACTTATCAATCAATTCCTTCATCATAGTAGATTGAAGTAATTCAGCAGGATCAGGTGGTATAGGTCCTGCAGTTATTATATTAAGGTTAGGAATAGAATCTATCTTATGTATTACGTCCCTAACAGATTTGTTTTCAACAATAACATTAACCAATCCCATATTATTATCTAAATCAAATGTCTTATGTACTCTTGGTTTTCTTAAGTCACATTCTACTAATAATACCTTCTGACCAGCTTGTGACATTGTAATAGCCAGATTAGCCATAGTCGTTGTTTTACCTTCACCAGGATTAGAACTTGTTACTACGATAGCTTTGTTCTTGTTATCAATATTAAGATAATGTAGATTAGTTCTTACCATCCTATATGATTCAGATATAGGTGATTTCGGTTCTTTGAAAGTTATTAGATTATCTGCCATAATTATCGTTCCTCCCCTTCAAACTTAGGTATAACACCAATTACCGTTAGACCAAGATGCTTTTCTACATCTTCTTCTGATTTAACGGTATTATCGAAGTATTCAATTAAGAATATCACAAATAATGCAAGCATGATTGATAGAACTCCTGCTATTGCAACATTCAATTTCTTGTTAGGTTTTATTGGGCTTGTAGGAACTAATGCCTTGTCAATAACTTGGATGTTCTGAACCTCAATAATCTCTGATACCTTCTCAACTAATGTTTTAGCTAATTCATTAGCTATATCTGTCGCTAATTTAGGATTAATATGACTGACATTGACAGTAAATAACCTGGAATCACTTACTGTACTAATAGATAAATTAGATCTAAATGTCTTTAGGTCCATTTGTAGATCAAGGTTACTAATTACTTCATCAGCTATTAACCTACTCTTAGCTATCTCTCTATAATCTGTTATCAACTTACTGTTAAGTTGTAGATCCCCTAGAGAAATACTTCCTAAGTTGCCTTTTTCCTTACCAATAAATAAGGATGTCTTAGCTTGATAGACTGGTTTCATACAATAAGATGTAACAAGATATGTGGAAATCGTACCTATTACAAGAAATATCGCAATAATCCACCATTTCTTAATTACTACACGTATAAGCTCTTTCAAATCTATCTCTTGATACTCATTTTCCATCAGTTTGTCTCCTTCTGGCTCGTCTATTAGTTCATGTTAAAAATATATTTTAATTTATGTATAAGCCCATTGTTAATTTTATCTTTTGGTTCAACGTATTCAATAAGACTATCATTTATTACCTTCAATCCGTTATCATTAAATATCTGCTCAGCATATCTAGCTCCACATCTATTTTCAACAAACTCATACGCTTTTTTAACCCTTGGTGAACGTCTTCTATGAGTATGAGAATCTGTTGCAACAAAATGAACCATATGTCTATCTAGCAACTCTATAGCTATCTTATTAACTTTTTCCCCATATATACCAGTAACAGATCCTGAATTCATCTGCAAATAGCAACCTTTTTTTACTAACTCTTTCAGAATAGTATCCACATCATCTGGCGCAAAAGTCCTTTCAGGATGAGCGATAATAGGTGTATAGCCTTTCAAACTAATATTATAAATCAGATTATTAATACTATATTTCGCCGTTCTTGGTGAAAATTCAACTAAAACATATTTACTGTTCCCTAAAGTACAACACTCACCATTAACCAACATATCAGGTAGCATTGCATCAGCAAACAACTCATTACCTAGCATGAGCTTAATAGGTATATTTTCCTTCTCTATGATGTTACATACTTCCTCATACCTGCTTAATAAATCAGCTTTAGTATATTTATTCGCTCCTATAATATAATGAGGGGTGGCTATTATTGACTCGATACCTTCATCTACTGCAATCCTTAACATTGACATTGTCTGCTCCAATGAAGCTGAACCATCATCAACTCCAAATAATATATGACTATGAATATCTATCATATAGATCCCTCCTTAAATATTCTTAGGAACATTTTAGTCTCTTTTATTCGTCCATCATATAATTATACCTATCAAATAGTACATTCATCTCTTGGTACTCTGCATCACTCAATACTATCTTCAAATATTCTTTTAAATCAGCTTTCTCTTCATTAGTCAATCCATCTTCCAGATATCCTAACACAATATCATCATCTATCTTATCACCAATAAGTAATCCAGTATCCAAATCCTCATCAGCGATCTCTTCTCTATTTTCATTAATCTTATCGTCAACCCAGTCATGATTAGTATAACTCTTATAATCTTCTTCAGGTTTATCTGATTTATCAGCATTATCTTCATCACTAGATTGAGTAATATCATTATTTTCTTTTTTTACATCTTCATTATCATTTTTTGTACTATCTATAACATCTGCTTTATCATCTTTTATATCTTCTTTACTAATATCACTACCATCTTGCTCATTGGTCTTATTAGTATCAGATGTCTCTTTATCCTTAGTAATTTCTTCTACCGAATCATTATCTTTTGAACTTTCAACTTCTCTATTATCTATATCTTTGTTTTTATTACCTAATTGTTCATCGTCATTTTTAATCTGATTCTGAGAAATATAATTCTCATCAACCTCATATGTCTGTATCTTCTTGTTAAATGCAAGAACATTAATCCCAATAATAATAAATATTGCAATAAGCGTACCTGATAAAATAAATATGATTTTTTTGTTTTTCATTGGATACACCCCTTTGCCTTATATTCATAAATACTACCAGTTACCATTAAATGGCAGCTGGTAGTAAATGTATTATCAATCTATTAATCTACTAAGAATAGATTATAAATCATAACTGCTGCTTCTGCTCTAGTTGTTTCTTGTTTTGGATTGAAATTATCACCATTTTGTGCAGTGAAGATTTCTTCTCTAACTGTTGTTGAAACAGCGCCTTGAGCCCATGAATCGATATTGTTGAAGTCAGCATATACATCTTTTACAAGATCGTTATTAGCTTCTTCTTTGTATCCTAAGTATTCTAAAACATTCATGATAACTTTAGCTGCTTCTTGTTTTGTTATTGTATTGTTAGGAGCAAATTCTGTTTCAGATACTCCATTGATTATACCATTTTGATAAGCTGCTGCTACATCTTGAACATACCAAGCGTCAGCTGCTACATCTTCAAATGGTGAATCTTGACTAGCTTCTAATTGATACATTCTTGTTATTAATGCAACAAATTGAGCTCTTGTCAATTTTGAAGAAGGGCCGTAGATACCTTCACTCATACCATTAATTATACCTTTACCAGCTAATACTTCAATAGGTTTTTCAGCCCAACTGTAATCAGCTAAATCAGTAAATTTGTCTGTTGAAGCAGCTACAAAATACTTACTGAAGTGTTTTCTCATTACAGAAATTCTTCCTGTTAATGGGTCGTATTTACCAGCAGCCTTTTCAACTTTACCTTCATCTGTTAATAAGTAAACTGAAACTTTCTCTGCATCTTCACCATCTTTTAATTCATAAGGAACTGCAACTTCTACAGCTTTATTGAATTCTGATACTTTATTACCATCAGTATAAGCATTAAGATCAATAAGTGTTTCTACTCCACTAGGTACAGATTGTTGTTGAGCACTAGTCAATGCACTTACATCAACATTAGTAGCACTAAGTTTCACTTGAGCAGCTTCTTTCTTACCAAATGTTTCTGCACTAAGTTCAAATGATGCTACACCAGATTCAACTTTTACTTTATCAACAGAAACAAATGCATCTGTTAAATCAGGTAATGTTACATTAACTTCTTTAGTATTTTTAGTTGTTGGAACTTCTAATACCATTTTTACATCAAAATCTTTAGCTGCATCAATCTTATTATCAGCTAAGAATTTAGTCATTTGTTTTTCTGCTTCTACTGCTTTTTCAATTTGAGCTTTATAGCTATATTCTGATAAATCAGCTGTAGCTTTTCCACCAGCAAAATTTACTTTGCTAGTAGCAATTCTTGTTGCTCCAGCTTTACTAACAGCTACTTCTGCAAGATTTACTGCTACTTTGTCTAATTTCTTAACACTTGCAACATCATCTTTTAATACATCTTTGATACCTGCTACATCTTCAATAATAGCTTTTGCTTTTAAATTAACTGTTGAAGCATTATCAATCATATCTAATACTACTAATGTACTATCTAATGTCTTTTCTATTTGTTTAACAACTTCTTTTTTAGAATCAGCATCTTTTAACTTACCTATAACTTTTTCTGTACTTCCTAATACTGCTGATACAGATTTTAATGCTGTAAAAGCACCTTCTTGGTCTTTAATATCAGCTAAGCTTTCAGCTAATTCGTCAACTATTTCTTCAACTTTAGAAGCTGCTTCTTCACCTGATAATTTACCGCTACCTAATTTGCTAGCTAATTCATCTAATTTTTGGTCAGATGCAGGAGTTGAACTACTATCATCACCTGATGATGGATGGCTTCCTCCACCATTACTTCCACTATTTCCACTATCTCCTGATGAATAAGTATTTATTAAATTATACTCATTTAATATATACTTGATTGCAACTCTATTATTGTTATCATTATATTCATCAATAACTAGTTGAAAAGCCGCTCTGATAGAATCTTGATTTTCAATTATTTCTACTTTTTTCATATAGTCAAAATATCTATTTAATCCACTATTGTTTATTGACATATAATTAGTTTTTGTGTTCAAATTAACTATGTCTGTTCCAAATTCAGATGCTCCATATAAATTTTTATATATAGTATCTAATTTATCTATACTATCCTTTACTTTAGTTGGAGTCAATCCTTCAATTTTAGCTAATTCTTCTCCAAACTTTCTGCTTTTTAAAGCTTCTGTTAAACTTGCTACATTTTCATCTTCTTCAAGACCTAGTTGCACTTCTAAATTATGTATATCTGTATCTAAATCTCCAGATTCAGATTGTCCTAATACATAATCTGTTAAAGCATTTACAACTTCCATTGAATCTGATATTTCTAGATTTGTTTCAATTCTTTCCCTTTGACCATCTTCTAATTTAGAAAACATATCTTTTAATAATGTTTTCATATCGTCCTTTTGGTCAGCTTTTAATAATGTTTTTACAGAATTAACAATTCCTTCTCTACCAGCTTCTGACATTCCTGTTACAGCACTAACAAATTTTGTTACAAATTCATCAGCTTCAGATTGTTCAGATGCTTTAACGTTAATAGGAGTTATTACTAATACTAACGCTAATACTAGTGTTAACATTTTTTTCATACTACTAGTACATTTCATCTTTATCTCTCCTTATCTTATGTTTTTATTGATATCTACAGAATAGAAATCATATTCTTCATTATACAATACTTTCTGTAGGATAATCCATAATTAGTTAGTCTCATCCCTTAGCAGCAGCAATCTCTCTTTCAGCTATACGCTGCATAAACTCTCCATTGATAACCTTATTCTCCATCTTATATGTAGGTATTAAGTCAGATAAACTCTTCTTAATTAGAAGATGATTATCTTTATTTAATATGTTCTTAAGTTCATCAAGAGAATTCAGTAACTTCATGTAGTCAACATCTGTAGGTCTACCTATGAATATCTTATTATGAGAAGTAGAAGTCATTCCTTCTTCTGCCATAAGTAATTCTTCATACAACTTCTCACCTGGCCTAAGTCCTGTTACCTCTATAGGAATATCAGTATAAGGCTTTAGTCCTGATAATTTTATTAAATCCTTTGCCAAATCCATAATTTTAACTGGTTCACCCATATCCAATATAAATATCTCTCCACCCTTAGCTAATGCACCAGCTTGAATAACAAGCCTAGCAGCTTCTGGTATAGTCATGAAATATCTTATTATATCTTCATGAGTTACTGTTAGCGGGCCCCCTTCTGCAATTTGTTTTTTGAACAAAGGAATTACACTACCATTACTTCCTAATACATTACCAAATCTAACAGCAGCAAATTCTGTTTTGCTTACTTTATCTATTGATTGAATGACTAATTCACATAATCTCTTGGTGGCTCCCATAACATTTGTTGGATTAACTGCTTTATCTGTAGAGATAAGAACAAACTTCTTCACATTATATTTATCGGCACATTGAGCAACATTCAAAGTACCAAACACATTATTTTTGATAGCTTCTGTAGGATTGTCTTCCATTAATGGTACATGTTTGTGAGCTGCAGCATGAAATACTACATCTGGTTGTATATCTTTAAATATTTTGTCAATTCTCTTTTTATCTCTAACAGATGCTATAATTACCTTAAGTCTAATCTTTGCCTTATGCATCACTTGCTTACTATCACATAGATTATGTAGTTCCACATTGCTTTTCCTAATCAATTCATTCTGCAGATCATAAGCATTATTTTCATATATATCAATAATAACTAATTCACGTGGACCAAATGAAGCAATCTGCCTACATAACTCTGATCCGATAGAACCTCCACCACCTGTTACAACTACTTTCTTACCTTTTAGGTAATTATTGATTCCATCAATATTGAGATTGACTTCTTCTCTTCCAAGTAAATCTTCTATCTGTACATCCCTTATGTCCCCTAATTTAACTTTTCCATTTATTATCTTATCTATCCGTGGAAGAATCCTTAGTTTACATTTAGTACGTTTACATTCTTCTATTATATTCTTTATACTATTTTTATCTGCTGATGGTATGCATATTATTATTTCGTCTATTTTCTTCTTATATGCTACACTAGCTATATCCAGCCTCTGCCCTAAAACTGGAACATTATTGATTATTTTTCTTTGCTTCGTAACATCATCGTCGATTAATGCTACAGGTTTACCATTAAAGTTATCATTATTCCTAATCTCTTTCATAACCATAACACCAGCATCACCAGCACCAACTATCATTATTCTTTTTCTCTCATTACTTGATAGAATTTCACTGTTCTTTACCCTTCTCATCATACGATATGTAAAACGTACTCCACCAATAAACATTATCTCTAGTAACGTAGTAACTACATATATTGATCTGGGTAAATGTTGTTGTTGCAGATACATATAGGCTACAAATGCACCGTTTGCACATAAAACTCCACCTACTACCTGTAACAATTCTTCTATACTTGCGTATTTCCATAAACTCTGATACAACTTGAACATATAGAGTACACATATTTTTATTGCAGATATTACAAAAATATTAGACAAATATATGTTGACATACTGTTCTATGAATCCGTCGAATCTTAAGTATATTGAAATAAAGTAAGCTAGTTGAATTAATATTATGTCCATAGAAATTAAAAATAAAATTCTCATTCTTTTGTACATTTAGTTCGCCTCTTTAACGTAATAGTTTATTAAAACATCGGTACTCGATTCTGTATTTAGGCATAACAAAACGAAATATTTTAGATACATACCAAAAGTTAATTAAGATTATCCAATGATAAATATGTACATATAGTAATACTAAAAAATATCTTCTTAATTTTCTTTTTGTATTAATAATTCAAGTTTGTTTGATAAAGCTTGTTTAATTCTCTATCGATATAATGACACACTTTAGATTATGTCATATGTAATCAGTTATCATAATATACCAAATGGTATATTTTGTCAATATAAATTGAGGTGTGTAAAATCAAAACACGATTTGCAATTTTCATTATATACCGACTTAATCTCTGCTATATAAATCCCTAGTATATACTTTATCTTCTACATCCTTAATTTCCTCAGACATTCTGTTTGTTACAATAACATCACTCATTTTTTTAAAATCTTCTATATCATTGATTACCTTTGAATTATAAAAAGTATCTTCTTTAAGTGATGGTTCAAATACAACTACTTCAATACCCTTAGCCTTAATCCTCTTCATGACACCTTGTATTGATGATTGCCTAAAATTATCTGAGTTAGTCTTCATAGTTAACCTATAAATACCTACTATTTTAGGTTTCCTTTTAATAATCATATCAGCTACATGATCTTTTCTTGTTCTATTGGCATCAACTATTGCTGCCATTATGTTTTGTGGTACATCAGAATAATTTGCTAGTAATTGCTTAGTATCCTTTGGTAAACAATATCCACCATAACCAAAAGATGGATTATTATAATGTTTACCTATTCTAGGGTCTAAGCATACACCTTCAATTATTTGTTTTGTATCAAGTTCTCTAACTTCTGCATATGTATCAAGCTCATTAAAATAAGCTACTCTCATTGCTAGATATGTATTAGAGAATAATTTTATTGCCTCTGCTTCTGTGGAATTTGTAAAAAGGACATCAATATCTTTTTTAATGGCACCTTCTACAAGTAAATTAGCAAACACTTTTGCTCTTTCTGATTGTTCACCTACAATAATTCTTGAAGGATATAGATTATCATATAACGCTTTTCCTTCACGCAAAAATTCTGGTGAAAACATTATATTATCTGTTTCAAACATTGCCTTTACTTTTTCTACATATCCAACTGGTACAGTTGATTTTATTACCATAACTGCTTCTGGATTAATTGATAACACATTAGCAATTACTGCTTCCACTGTTCTTGTGTTAAAATAGTTTCTTTCTGGATCATAATTAGTAGGTGTAGAAATAATTACATAATCAGCATCTTTAAATGCTACGTAATTATCTGTTGTTGCTACTAGATTCAATTCTTTGGTTGATAGATATTCTTTAATTTCTTTATCAATAATAGGTGATTTTTTATTATTAATCATGTCTACTTTTTCTTTAATAATATCTAATGCCATTACTTCATTATGTTGTGCTAATAAGATTGCATTGGATAATCCTACATATCCTGTTCCAGCAATAGTTATTTTCATTTAAAGTGCCCCCTTGATTTTAATATAAGTTAATTATATATAATTGATTGGTGTATTATTAAACCTTATAATAATCTCTATACCAATCTACAAACTTCTGTAATCCATCCTCAATACTAGTAATTGGTCTGAAGTCAATGTCTTTCTCTAAATCACTTACATCAGCATATGTTCTCAATACATCACCTGGCTGCATATCCATATATATCTTTTCTGCTTCAACACCCAATGCATTTTCAAGAGCATTAATAAACCTCATTAATTGTACTGGATTATTATTTCCAATGTTATATATTTTGTAAGGTGCAAAGCTTGTACTTAGACTATCTCTACTTTCATCCCAATCTTTATTAGCTGTTGGAATTTTATCTATTAACTTATATATTCCTTCAACAATATCATCTATATATGTAAAATCTCTTTCCATCTTACCATGATTAAAAACTTTAATTGGTTTTCCTGCTAGAATATTTTTGGTAAATGAAAAATAAGCCATATCAGGTCTACCCCATGGACCATATACAGTAAAAAATCTTAATCCTGTTGTTGGTATACCATAAAGATGGCTATATGTATGTGCCATCAGTTCATTTGATTTTTTAGTAGCTGCATAAAGACTTACTGGATGGTCTACATTATGATTTGTTGAAAATGGTGCTACCTTATTACCACCGTAAACTGAACTTGATGAAGCATAAAGTAAATGTTTTACTGGATAATTCCTACATGCTTCTAGAATATTCATAAAGCCTATTAAGTTTGAATCTACATAAGCGTATGGATTTTCTATAGAATAACGAACCCCTGCTTGAGCAGCTAGGTTTATTACATAATCTGGATGATAAGTTTTGAAGATATTATCTAGTGTAGTCTTGTCCTTTAAATCTATTTTGTGGAAAATAAAGTTACTGTGTTTTTGTAAATTTTTAATACGGTCTTCTTTTATCTTTGTGACGTAATAGTCATTTAAGTTATCAATTCCTATCACCTGATAATCATAATCAAGTAATAAGGATGATAGGTGAAATCCTATGAAACCGGCTACTCCTGTAACTAAAATTTTAGAATTCATCTTTTACTACCTCATTTCATTTTAATTAACTATTAAAATAGTTATTTCTACTTACCTAAAATAACTTTAGCAATCCTTAATAAACCTGTTTTTATTAATATAACACGTACTATAAATTTAACTTTTCTTTTTAATCTTATTAATAATTTATCTGAACAATACTTCATTACTAACCTATCAAAAGAATAATCATTTAAATGATTAAAAAAATCTACTCGTTTTGTATTATATGCAACTGATTTTATTGCTGCCGAATTATACTTAACAGCTTCCTCAATATTCACTTCCTTATATATAATTTTATGCCTAATCTGTTTTATCATAGATTTTCCAATATCACTATTTACAAAGATAAGTGATGTTCCTTTATCATCATCCATCTCTGGTAATACGTTCCATATACCCCAAAAGTCTGCAAGAGTAATATCACTTTGTCTATTTAACGATTTAAAATTACATTCATAGCAAGATGGACGCAAACAAATATTCTTTAAAAAAGCTTTCATAAAATAATCTTTGTCAAGTGTTTTTTGATACTCTATATTATTCTTAAATAAGAATGATACAGAGAATCGCTTCCAGCCTTCATTCTTACTTCTGAAAGCGATTCTCTGTGTTGGTAATCCAACTTTTTCCTCTCGATATTCAATATACTTATGCCAAACATCTGGAGATGGTACTCCATGGCAAACAATATCAATACAAATCAAATTATCATAAATTTGTCCTAAATATGATTTTAATCCACCAATCTGACAAGGTGTTCCCGTAAATAGAACTTTTCTTCCTTGTCTTAGAAATGTTTTTGCTTGTTTGAATGTATCTCCAATTCTACTTTGTACATATTTAGATCCACGTAATTTTTCTAGTTCTTCTTTTGTTTCAATATATCTATGTTCTACTTCAAAATTTTCATTGAATCCCACTCCAAAAACTACTCCACCATTATCAATTACTATTTCGGCCACTAGAGTAAATATCCCTCCAGATGAACTTTTTATCCTTATTGTCTCATCTTTATTTATACAAGCATAAGCATGTGGCTTATTTTGGATTTTTTCTAAATTTAAAACTGGACACACTCTATCACATAACCCACAATCAATACATTTATCCATATCAATAATTGGATACCGAAACCCTTCATTATCACTCTGCATAGAAATACAATTTTGTGGACATATATTATAACAGGCATGACACCCTGTACAGTCTTTTTTATTAATCATCTTCACCATAAATTCACCCTCAATAATTAAATCTTAATAACTTACTAAATATCTTATTGCCTAAAAAATTTATTTAGTAACGAAAATACTACAAAAGCTATAAATTAGTATTATAACAACTTGTATTAATTAATAAAATGTCTCACAATAATCCAATAGGCAAATTACATGATGATATACAATCATTTACATACCAATACTTTTTTCAGTACATTGAAATAGTAATAATTAGTTTGAAATTTTATTTTTAGTATTCGTTACATTACTGACTATATTTTTTACATTTCTTTATAATTTTTTTTATAGGTTTACTAATTAAGTTCTTTTCATATTTATTCATCCCAAAGCACGACATAGACAAACCAAATACTGCTACATAGATAATTACAGACTCTAAAAAAACTACAACATTGTTTAGTTCAACAAACATATTTAATAATACTCCAACAGATATTGGTAATAAAAGAGACGGAACAAATTTTACTATCTGACTCCAGAAATAATTAATATTCAAACCAATTCTTTTATGATAATACCAATTCATAATTAAACCATTACCTATTAATAAAGAAATTGCTGTACCTAATGCACTTCCAATCCCTCCATACATTTTAGCAAGAGGAATACTTATAAGAACATTTAATATTGCTATAAATAAATACACTTTAGAACGAAATTTATGCATATTCTTAGCCTTTTGGATTTCTATACCTAAATTTTGTATTAATGGTATTGTCACGGGAATAATAAGTAGCAACATTATTGCATATGACTCATTATAATCAGCACCTGCCCACATATTAATAAATGATTTTCCAAAGAAAATAAGTCCTGAACATACTAGCGAAAGCAATATAAACTGTAATCTTCCTATTCTAGTAAATAAATCACTCAATTCCTGATTATCATTAGTGGTAGCTACTATTTTATTGACTCTTGGTATAAATACATTAGATATTGCTGTAGATAAAGATAAATAATATGTATTAAACTGTGCTGCTAACCCATATGTAGCAACTGCAACAGTACCCCTAATTCTCCCTAAAATAAATTTATCCACATTCCAATTTATCTGATCAATAATCATATTTATAAATATAAATGACGAAAAAACTGTCATTTCTTTCATTAAAGAAAAATCAAAATGGCGGAATGAAAATCTAATTTTTAACTTTTTAAAACAAAAAGTTGCATTAGCTATCTCTATAGAAATATTAAGTACCGTTGTCACAATAACCATACCAATTGATTTATAACCCATTAATAATACCGGTAGCATAATAAAAGGGTTTACAATAATCTTAATCATTTGTATCAACTTTTGGAAAATATATTTCTCATTAGCAGTAATATGAGAATTAAACACACTCATTGGAAAAGATAATGCAATATTAATAACCATTATTATCACCAAAATCTTTGATTTAGCTAATTCATTTATTGTAAGTTTTCCACCTAAAATTAAGTCAATATTAAAAACAAATATAGTTCCTACTATAACGGTAATCAACCCAATTGCCGAAAACACAATTAGAAACATTCCATTAAGTTTAGCAATATTATCCTCATCATTCTTAGCTTTATAACACAAGTAGTATCTCATGTAAGCACTACCAAAACCAAAACTAAGTAATCCCAGATAACTAACTACTGAAGATACTAAATTATACAGTCCATATTCACTTTGTCCCAATAAGCGTAGCATAATGGGAGTATATATTATTGATATAATATACCCCAGCCCCATAGATATATATGATAAAACAGCTCCTGCTTTTAACTGATTAATCCTCATTAACTTCATCCTCAATATTTAATGCTTCTTTTAGATAATCTACAGCTTTTTTACGTTCTAATTCTAAAATTGGACCAACATGAGAAAAATCCATATTAAAAATTTGATCTTTACTATTAATATTATGAACCTCTCTACATCTAAATCGAAACATATCCAGAAGAGTTTCAATTCTAGAATACATAGATGATGATTTACTTATTCTATTATATACAACAAATGGAGTCTCCATCAAAATTGAAAAAACAACTCCATGAAAAGAATCTGTAAAAAAAACACTGGCTGAATTAATATAATCAATAAATTCACTTGGTCCTGTTGTATAATTTTGTTTATCTTTTATATCTACCAAATTTACTATTCTTAAATTATAATATTTAGAAATATTACTAATATATTGTTCAGTTTCTTTAGACGATATTCCTAAAAAATATGTTAATATATATTTGCTTTTAGGCTTACTAGGACATTTATTAGATATCGTTAACCATTGTTCTTTTGTAATCATTAAAGTTGGGTCTACTAAAACTAAAGCTTTTTTTCCTGATAGCTCATGTATAATCTTAGCACCTGCTTCTTCTCTTACAGATAAGAATTCCATTCTAGATAACCAAGTTTTATATTTTTCTTTATATTCAAGAGGTATATTCGATCTACCAAAACTAGGTGCGTAAGAAATTCTTTTTCTTTTTTCTGTAAATGTTAGAAAATAAATAGGAGCTTTTTTTATATACAAAGGATTCCAAACTTGATCACTTCCAGTAATAAAAAAATCATATTCACTTGAAATTTTCTCTAATTCTAAATTTGAATTATTGTAAAATTTTTCATTTAAATGTATCTGCGAGAACTTTTTAAAACACTTTATTCTTTTATCAATCAAAGCTTTATTTTCATAATAAAATTTCCTTTTATCAATTTTTTCTACTAAATTCTTAAACAATTCCTTAAAAGACATTTTTATAGCTTTCTTAAATATTCTCAAGCATTTGTTCTCATTTTTGTAAACTTCTTGTATCACTACAGTATGTGGTAAATATCCAAGATTTTTAATCACTTCTTGTAATGCATAATTTTGAAGTTTATTTCCGTAGTTTTCATAACCATGTAAAGTTATTATTCCAACTTTTTTTTTCATTTCACTTATTATACCCTCATTTCTAGAATCTAATTTATTATCCTACTACTTTTTTTATTTTACCTTTAAAACATAAAAATAAATTAAATAACCGTTTTGGTATAAAACTTAATATATAAACTTTTACTAAAACCTTTTTATTTAATTTTGTATATCTATATTTATATAAAAGTTGTCTACCTTCTTTACACTTATCTTCAAAAATAAGTAATTTAGATTTATTAATTATCTTTTTTATCATATATTCTTCAAAATATACTGAATTGTTTCCAGATTCTTTCTCTTGTAACAAAATATCTTCTGCATAATTAGAAAAAGCATAATATATATTAACTTTTTTATTACAAGCTCTATTTTCCGCATCATGAAAATATGTAGCACATATACTGTTAAAATATGCTATCCTATATTTCAAAGCTATTCTACACCACATATCTAAATCCTCACCCCTATTAAGCTTTACATTGAAATTCCCTAAATGATTAAAAATCTTTTTAGGTACAACTACAGATGAAGCTGAGATTAATGGAGCATTTAATGAGAATCTAAAATAATCATCAATTATACCTTTCCAATTTTTTTTAAGATTCCTCCCACTTAAAGATGTAATTATAGCACCATCTCCTCTTTGTATTCTGTAAGATGTAGCATAAACTCCTGCCATAGGATATTGTTTAATCAAATTTTTAATTGATTGAAGAAAATTGGGCATCCATATATCATCAGCATCTAAAAAACCAATATAATCATACTTGGCCTCAGCAATTCCCTTATTTCGTGCAGATGATACGCCACCATTATTTTGTCTTATAAGCCTAATTCTAGAATCTTTTATCTTAATTACCTCTTTAGCACTATTATCTGTTGAACCATCATCAATAACAATAATCTCAAAATCTTTATAGGTTTGATTTATTACAGATTTAATTGCTCTTCCTACATGATTTTCTTTATTATATAATGGAATAATTACTGAAAATTCCATAAAATCACCTCATATCCTATGTACAAAAATATTTCTAAAAAATTATTTATTAAATTTTCTAATACTTATTTTCCTAACTATCCTATGTTATTTTCTTTAGACCTTAATCCTTCAATAACTAATTCTCTATGTGCCTCACATTCTATATAATTATGTATTGCTAATAATTTCTTTTTATTATATTTATGCCTTAACAAATATCCCTTTAACAAATGTCTGTCAATTCTTGATAACCATTTCCCAAACCCTAAAAAACTTCTTAAATATAGCTCTATATTTTTTTCAGCATATTTATTATACTTTTTTTCAATAAAATCCTCTTGTAATATATTAGATGATCGTAAATAGAAGTTTTCTAATATTTCTTCAGATTTATCTCCTTCTGCTAACCGAACAACATTCTTTTTCTTTACAACTGGAATATATTCTACATTTAGTACATGATTAATTTCTATCTTTATTAATAAACTGGTCTGCCAATATTCACTATCTGAATAATCAAATATAAAATTGCCTTGTCCATATAAGATAGTTGAATCCTGATATTTTTCAAAGCATCCTATACAATGACTATGTTGACATACTACTAAATCTGCACCCTTTTGAATTATCTTCCTACAAACCTTTTGAAGATAGGGTGTTGGATAACGATAATGCTCTTTCCCTCCATGATACAAAACAATCACGTAATCACACTTATCTTTCAACTTATATATATGATCAAGGCTTTCTAATGGATTAAAAGGATTTGCACCAGAAGTATTTTCAGTTGCTATAGAAAATTCACATTCCGCACAAGCATATATACCTATTTTTAATCCATTCTGTTGAAGTATATATGTCTTACTTGCTTCAGTTAGATTGTCTCCTACTCCAATAAAAGGTAACTTGTTTCTATTCAAAACATTCTGTGTTGATATAAGACCTTGTTCCCCCTGATCCAAAATATGATTATTTGCTAAAGTAATTAATGATGGATTAAGAGCTTTGATTCCATTTACTGTACTTGTAGGAGAAATAAGATTAGGTCCACACTTATTTATGAAATTTTCTTTATCTGTAAGAGGTACTTCTAAATTAAAAATTCTTGCATCTATATTGTTCCATAATGAGAGTAAATCTTCACCGAGTAAAGTGTTTATATCAGCATTGTTGAATAAATCTATATTGGATTGTGTTGGCACTAAATCTCCTGCTATTAGTATTTTCATATAATATAATCTCCCTAATTATTTTCTGTTTTTGAAGGTAACTTTATCCAACTACCAAAAATTTCATCATATTTTTCAGGCTCAAACTTTTCAAATCCACTAAAATGATAAAAAGTTAACTCTCCAAAATAAATTTTACCTTTAATATCATAGAAATCTACTCGAACATGTGGAATATTTTTAGACAACTTTGATGCTAATTCTACCATTTCATTAAACCCTACTGGTTTAACAATCTTTTTAATCCCATTTTTATAATGTTGCATAAATGGAAGATGCTTAAATTCCGTGTCATAAAAATCAAATCGTGTGTCAATATCTCTATCTGTTGCCACAAAAAGAGCTTTTGGTTCGCCATCAAAGCAGAAGAATTTATAATCTTTAAGTTCTGTACCTGATTCATCTACCATATATTTTTCACATATGATTTTTGGTTTTACATTTTTGTATGGCCATTCTCTACCTAGGTAATAATAATTTCTTTTTAAGGACTTATTAATTTTCCTTTTTGCAGCTTCAATATCTAATTTACTTTTATTCTTACATATTACTAGTCCACCTGAATCATGGTTACATTTTAGTACAAATTGATTGGGTAGTTTAGAAAAATCAATATCTTCAAATCTATTCCATACTCCTATTAATGGAATAAGATATTTTTCTCCAATAATTCTAGCTATATATTTTCTAACATCATACTTATCAACTAATTGAGTATATGAAGGATTTCTATCATATATTTTGAGCCATTGAAGTTTTTCGTTAAAAGTTTTAGGGTTTTGAAATCTTAATTTCTTTTTCATTTTCCCACGATAAATTAACTTAAGATAAATATCATCAGGAATAATCTTTAATATTCCTTTTTCTCCAAAATAAGATATCAATTTATATGGATTATTAAATACTTCTATTATTTTTTTATATTTCATATGCTATTCATCTCCATAATTAACTTCTATTAATTTTCAAATTATAAAACTAATTTATTTTACTGATGATTTTGTTTTTATTAAAGCTAAAGCTAACATTAAGTAATTTGGATACCATTTATAACTAATTAATCCCCAATCAATTATTAGCATACATAATAATAATGAAATACAAAAAACATAATAATCTTTTTCATTTTTTATTTTCGATTTAATTCTATTAATATTTGTTTTTATAATGATACTTATGTAAAATAAATAATAAAGCAAAAAACCAACCAAACCATTATCAACTAATAATTCTATATAGTTATTGTGAGAATATGTCTCATGTCCACTTTGCCAACCATATAAATATCTAAAATTTTCTATACCATGACCGAAAATAGGTCTTTCTTTAAAATACTCTAGTCCTAATTTAATCATTGTTTTTCTAACATTAAACGACCCCTCTAAGCTGACTTCATTAAAGAATATATTCTTAAAAATACTATCTATTCTCCATCCAATATTATTATACAAAAAGTCTATATTAAATAGTGCATAATATGTTGTTATAAATAAAAAAACAAACATTATTAAATATCTTATCTTTTTTTTAATTTTTTTGGTGTTCAATATTATAATAAATAAATTTAATGATATTGGAATAACACAAAATATTACTCCTTTTCTAGATCCAGTTAATAAAATCGCCAAAAACATTACTACTAAACAAAAAATATTTTTGTATTCTTTTTTATATAATAATCTATACACGGACATATTGAATGAAAATCCAATTAGCATAGCAACAGCATTACGATTTCCGATTTTTTTTAGTAACACATTTGAAGCATAATATGTACCTTCCATTAATCTATTAAAATCTGTTAAAGAAATTGAATATATACTCATTATAAATCCAAAAAGAATAATGCAAATCATAAAAATATCTAATCTTTGTTGCGTATTGATTATTAATGGTATAATAATTAATAATACTAAACAGCATATTAAAGTAATAATATTACCAACAAATACATCATTTCTTATACCATAAATACCTGATGCACAAACTACTACTAAAAATAAAAAGTATATATAAATGCTTTTATCATAATATATTTTTTTATATTTTATACCACAAATTAATAATGTGATGCCAATTATAACAAATTTGCTGTAATATATTCCTTGTGTTGTCATATCAGTATACATAGTAAATAAAAGAATTATGGTTAACAAAAATTCTATAGTATATGTGTGTGTTGTTTTAATAGTCTTTTTCAATTTCAATCACCTAACATCTTTATTAATAAAAAATTATGCATTGCATCAATTTTCAACCATTTATTATATTTAGTATATAATCATTCCATAATTGGAATATGTTATCAGTTGTATGAGTATTGCAAATATTTTTTGCCTTTTTACCCATCTCATTAGCCTTATTTTGATTTATTAATAAATATTTCATTTTATCAGCCAAATCCCTAACATTTCCTACTTGAAAAAGTAACCCATTTTCTCCATTATTAATTAATTCTTTTGGACCACCAGGAGGACAATCTGCTGAAATACACGGAATTCCTAAAGCCATTGCCTCCATCAAAGCATTTGGCATTCCTTCATAAAGAGAAGGTAAAACAAACATTGAAGTTCCATAAATTTTCCTTAATATTTCCTTTGTTGTTCCCATTAATTTAACTCTATTTTCCAATTTTTTTTCTTTTATTAATAGTTTTAATTCTAATTCCAAGACCCCCTCACCATATATCTCTAAAGTATAGTCTGGAAATTCTTGTGCTATTATTGAAAATGCATTAATAAGTAATTTATGATTCTTTTGATTACTCAATCTACCGACACTAATTATTCTAGTATCTTTTTCATTCTTAAAAGGATATGTTTCATATTTAATATACAAAGGATTATGAATAACTATTGATCTCTTTTGTATTTTTTTTGAAAAATATTTCTTGGCCCCCTTTGTTTGAAATACAAATCCATCTAATTTAGGTAAAATATAATTTCTTATTTTTTTAATAATAAATCCATATTCTAATTCAGGATCATTTCTTTCTGCATAGATAACTTTAATATCTTTATTATGCTTTAAAACAAAAGTATACAAAGCAGGATGTAACCAAAATGAAATAACAACATCAGGACTATATTCACAAACAATTTTTTTAGTATTTTTCATGATTTTTAAATGAGTAACAATTTTATTACCTTTATAATCTTTTGAATAATGATATTTTACATTTTTATTTATAGGATAAACTATATGATTACCTAATAATGAAACCAAATGAACCTCATGTCCAAATTTTTCAAGATTGTTTGCTAACATAATCATAGATTTCTCAGCACCACCAAATGATAATGCTCCTTTTCGTGACCTTAAGAAACCTAATATAATAATTTTCATTTTTGTTCCACTCCTATTCAAAATTATAGTTCTTTTATATAAATAATACTTGTTTTCATTTTATTATAGGGATAATTTTTCTTATAACTATAAATCAATATAAAATTGTTGAAGCTTTTTTGCAGCAAATTTTGCATCATACCCTGATTTAACAATATTATTATATGTATCTTCTCTAATATTTTTTTTTGTAATTTCTATTAACTTATTTGCCCAGTAATTACAGTCATGACTTAAACTTATAAATTCAACATTATCCGTAATTTTTATCTCATCTGTAATACTATCAGACAAGATACATGGTAATCCTGAAGCTTGTGCTTCTATACCAACTAATGGTAACCCCTCAAATAAAGAAGGTAATATAAATAGATCAAAAGCTTGAAATAAATCAGCAACATCACTTCTTATTCCTAAAAAATACACAAATTTTTCCAAGTTTAATCTTTTTACTTTTAATCTTATTTCATTTTCAAGTTCCCCATCACCAATTAAAATTAATATACTATTTTTTTTAACTTCATGAACTTTTTGAAAAATATCAATTAAAAAATCGTGATTCTTTTGATTATTAAATCTCCCTACATGTCCTAAAACAAGTTTATTCTGTATACCTAATTTCTTCCTTGTTTTTTCCCTTATAGATTTATTATATCTAAATTTTTCTGCATTTATTGCGTTATTTGCTATATATACTTTACCTTTATCAATATTATTCTTACCAAATAAAAATTTACCTGCTTTTTTTGAACAGGCAAAATATATATTAGCCATTTTTTTTAATGGTATTTGCATAAAAAAGTTTCTTATACTATTTAACTTTTTGTCAGAATACTTAGTATTATGACTATGTACAATTAGATAATTAATACCGTGTTTTTTAGCTTGAACAAAATTAAATACTCCTATATTCGCAGAATGAACATGTACAGCCTTATAATCATTATGACATTCAAAAAAGTGGTTTAATTCCTTTAAATATTTGAGAGTGTTTTTATATCTTAATTCTGGCAAAACATAAACTTTTCCTCCTAATTCTTTTACTTTCCTATCAAAATCACCTTCTGGAGTTTCAGCATTTATTAAATATTCAAATTGAATCTTTGATACATCAATATTACTATGCATATTTAATAAAAATGTTCCTATTCCTCCTCTTGGACGCTTCCCTATTATATGTAAAATCTTTATTTTATCATTCATAATTAATAAGCCACCTTATTTTATTATTATTTCATTTATTTTACTGTATAAATCACTATATATCTCAGCATTATATGGAATAACTTTTATATTATTAAGTTGTTGTATTGCTGAATATATCTCTTTCTTTTCACACTTTATAAATTTTATATAATTGAGATGTTCCAACCATTTATATTGGTCAATTAATTTATGATTATAGTTGCTAAAAACTATGCACGGCGTAGCTGTAATTGCAGCAAATATCATCCCATGTAAACGATCGGTTACAATTAACCTAGATGATGAAAATGTATTCCAAATTTTATTCAGTTCATTTTCTCTTTCTTTAATAGATATTTGATAGTCAGTAATTGTATCTGTTATATTTATATGTTCAAATTGATTTTTACAGCAATTTATAACCATTTGCTTATGTTTATTTGTTAAAATACCTTCTTTATCAGATCTAAGACATATAGTAACACCTATTCTATCATTTTTTATTCCTAAATTCCCTAAAGATAATGTAATATCTGGTACTAAAAATACTTTATTATTTAAATAATTTTTCACTAAGTCAAATGAAGTCCTATCTCTAAAAAACGCATAAAATTGAGAATGATTCGTAAAAACATTTATTGTATTTACAAATTCACGTTTACCTTTTGATGTATTTGGAAAATACACAGTTTGAGGAAACATTACAATTTTGTTTTTGTTAAATTTTTTCAATAAAATTCTTCTATATAACTCCTCTCTAAAATACTCAAGGCCAACATTTCCTCCCCCTTTTAAAGTTAAAATATCATCAGGTTTTATTATTGATAACAAATATTTTAAGTATTTTAAAGTATCATTTACTAGAATTTCAACAACCTGAGTATCAGAATTGTTCTCCCTAATATATTTTATATGAGCATATGTCATAGCATGATCACCTAGGTTAGAATAATCAGTACTTAATAAAATAAATATAGTTTTCTTTTTTTTGTCAATGTTTTGCACTTTTTTAGGAAATAGAGTATATTTAATATACTGTGTAGCCACTATTATCCTTATTAAGATTAATTTTAACTCTGATGGCAGAATAGACTTGATTTTTTTTATAATCTTAATATGATTCCACATTTATACATCCTCATTTCATTTTAATTATATTTTTTAATAATTAACATTTCAGTTAATATCTATTTTTATAAAAGCTCTATTTTCATGTAACCAAATTGGCAATTTGAAAATGCCTTTTATTGTTCCTAGTCCATAACTTATATGGAGTAAAAAAAACAACACTGGCAGTAATAGATAACTCAACTCAAATCTTTTACTAATTATTGAAAAAACTGTATTAATAATATTGAAAAAACTATATAATATTGCTAAAGACAAGATCGGTACTGCAAATCCAAAATTACTTAATAATAATCCACTTAAAATTGCTAACACAAATAACAATGGGACAAAATGATATACTGAAAAGCATCTTGGAGAAACACCAAGTGTAAGCCCTATCCAATAACCATTCATGAATTTTTGCTTAAGCATCTTTGTAAAAGTATTTCTTGCATGATGATATGATTTAATATCTGGATCTAGTAAAAATTTAAATCCCGCCTTTTTCATACGATAATGGATTTCATTATCCTCAGTTCTAGCTAATCTTTCATCATATCCCCCAACTTGTTTGAACACTTCTTTTGAATAAGCAGCATGAGCTAAAGTACTAACATATTCCTTTTCTTTGATTCTTCTATAACTGGCTATTCCGCTCCCAAATAAAGATGTTTCTGCTATCAGAAGAGTTTTCTGCCACGCACTTTTTTCATCAATGATGCTAATTCTATGTCCACCAACAATCTTTTCACCTGATTGTATAGCACTAACATTTTTTTGAATAAAATTAGATGGTATTGAGGAATGGGCATCTACTCTTAAAATTATATCACCTTTGCTTTCTTTAAGAGCTATATTCCAACCACAAGGTAATATCTTTTTAGGATTATCTAATATACAAATTTTATTAAAGTCATGCTCTGATTTTGCGAAGTTATACATTATTTCTTTTGTATTATCCTCTGAATTACCATCAACAAAGATAATTTCAATACATTTATGATCATAATCTTGTTTATTAATATCTTGAATTAAACTCCTAAGTTTTTCTCCTGCATTAAGAGCTACAACTATAAATGAAACTAACAACTCAGTACCTCCTTAACATTTTCTAACAAATCTATAAAAATTATAATTAAAATCGTCTATACTATAGATATGGTTCTTTTTATTTTAACCATTTATATCTACATTTAATTTAATATCATGTTTCTTTACAACAACCACTACTGTTCTAATCATTGTTCTGATATCTCCAAGGAAACTAAATGCCTCAATACTCCTTAAGTTATACTTCATCTTTTCTGGTAGCACTTTTTTTACATAGGTCTCATTAGCAGCTTCAGCTAAAGTTAATACTAACTCTTCATCCTTATACTGTATACTAGCTTCAGAAGTAACACCGGCAGGAAGTAGTAAAGTAGCAATCATTTTTTCCGTATATCTTTCAACATATTTACTAACTTCAGGCCTAGTACCAACAAAACTCATATCACCTGTAATTATATTAAATAATTGAGGAAACTCATCTAATCGATATTTTCTTAAAAATTTTCCAACCCTTGTTACCCTAACATCATTTTTAGTTGTTACTTGAGATCCTAATTTTTCCGCATTAACAACCATAGTACGGAATTTATAAATTCTAAAGGGTTTTCCATATTGAGTTATCCTTACTTGTCTAAACATAATTGGTCCTTTAGAATCTATTTTAATTATAATACTTAAAACAATAAATATAGGTGATAAAACTATAAAAATAAGAATAGCAAATATTATATCAAATATACGTTTTAATAATAAGCTAAATCTTTTTTTACACAATATATCATAATATTCCTTAACACTAGCGTTTTTCATATTGCTGGGTAAGTCATCCCATTTTCTTAACAACACTTACCATTCCTCCATATTTATATTAGTCTAAAATTATCTTTAAGTTATTAATTATATATTGTATATCATCATCACTAAGTAACGTATGAAGTGGGAAAGTAATCTCATTCTTATACATATCATAAGCATTAGGATAATGCTTAATATCAAACCCTAAATTTTTATACGCTGTAAACATAGGTAATGGTTTATAATGAACATTACATGCTACACCTGCTTCAGCCATTTTTATAATAATTTCATTTCTCTTTGCCTCTTCAATCTCAGGTATTCTAGCTAAATAAAGATGTCCACTAGAAGAAAAATCATCACCATAGTGCTGTAAACTCATTATGCCTAACGGTTTAAGTGCTTTATCATACATCTCTACAATTTGCTTACGTCTCTTTAACAATTTATTATATCTACTTAACTGAACAAGCCCAAGTGACGCAAGAATATCAGTCATATTACACTTATACGCAGGATAAACAATATCATATTCCCATGCACCTTTTTTTGTCTTGGCTAATGCATCCTTAGATTGGCCATGTAAACTATATAGCATATATTGTTTATATAGTTCTTCATCATTTAATCCCGTATTATTACGCCAAACAGCAGCCCCTCCCTCAGAAGTAGTGAGGTTTTTAACTGCATGAAATGAGAAACATGTAAAATCTGCTACTTGCCCACAGATAAGACCTTTTCTTTTAGCACCAAAAGCATGAGCTGAATCTGCCATTATGATTATCCTATTAAATAGTTCTTGAATTGTATTATTTGGTTTAAATAGTTCTTTTTTGCTTTCTACAATTTTAAATATCTTATCATAATCACACATTTTACCTGCTAAATCAACAGGAATAATAACTTTTGTATTCTCTGTAATTGCATCAGCAAGTTGTTCATAGTCCATTTCAAATGAATTAGGCGCTGTGTCAACCAAAATAATCTTTGCACCAACATGATTTATAACTGAGGCTGATGCAGTATATGTATATGCAGATGTAATAACTTCGTCTCCAGGCCCTACACCTAAAATACGTAATGTCATCTCCATTGCAGATGTTGCCGAATTAAAACATACTGCTTTATTAACACCAATATATTCAGCTATTTCTTTTTCTAATTTTTTAGTTCTTGGACCAGTTGTAATCCAACCAGACTTCATCGCTTTAATCACTTCATTTATCTCCGCATCAGTAATATCTGGCGGTGAGAAAGATATGTTTCGAACTATCTTTTCATTCATAATAACTCCCTCTTTATTTTAAATTTAATACTCTAAAAAACATTGATAACATTACACAAAATAATTTCATATATATGTACCACATAACATTATACAACTCTTTATTTGTATGTCAACACAAAAAATAATTTATATATTAATATACATATATTAATATTTTTCCCCTTTTTTCTTATTTATAAATAACATAATCACTTTACATACCAATATTCCACACAATGCTCCCGAACTATCTATAATAACATCTCTTATCTCTCCGCTTCTCCCATTGACAAAAGTCTGATGATATTCATCAAACATGGCATAAACAATCGCAATAATCCAAGCAATAAAAAACGCCTTCCATGGATTTTTCATTTGCCAATAAAAAAATATATATAATATGAACGCAAGGAAAAAATAAATACTGAAATGAGCTGCTTTCCTGATAATATGATCAGCTTGTTCGATTATTGGATGGGAATCATCTTGAGCTTGTTCCTCTGTTATGATCCCTAATTTTGTTACTACAGTCTTTGCTATCTTTGATGATACTCTGTCTGATTCAGTAGCTGTCTGAGAAGAAAACAAATTTATTCCAACCATTAACGCTAGTATAACTATTATTACTATTATTTTTTTTATGTTCATTTAAATTAATGCACATCCTTGTTTTAATACTCTGAAATCTGTTTCCATAAATTTCATCTTTATATACTATACCAAATTTTTCTATAATATACAATAAAATATGTTACAAAAAAACATTTTACTCTACAAAACCATGCTAGAAATGAATGAAAATTGTATATTATCGAAAAAGGAGATGCCTTAGGCATCTCCTACTATTCAAAAAGCTCTTCAACTTCTTTTAGTTTCTCTCTTATGTTCAAATGTTGTGGACATTTCTCTTCACACTGTCCACATTCAATACATGCGCTTGCTTTATTCTCTTTTTTAACAAATTTACTATATTCCAGTTTAGCCATATCAAAGTCAAACATGGAAGATTCATTGTATAACGAAAAGCAAGCAGGTATATCTACACCTTTTGGACATGGCATACAGTAAGCACATTTTGTACAACCGACTTTAATCTTATTTTTATATTCTTCTTTTACATTATTGATTAGTTGTATTTCCTTGTCAGTAAGTGAATTAGGGGTAGTCTCTGAAGCAATCCTGATATTTTCCTCTATATGCTCCATCTCATTCATTCCACTTAGGACTACATCTACTTCAGGATGATTGAATATGAATTTCAATGCCCATTCAGCAGGTGATCTCTTGATATCAGCCTTGTCCCATATGGCTTTTATATCATCTGGAACTTTCTTGGAAAGATTACCACCTCTTAATGGTTCCATTATGACTACACCCATACCTTTTGCTTTTGCATATTTTAGTCCTTCTGTACCTGCTTGATAATTTTCATCTAAATAGTTATACTGTATCTGGCAGAAATCCCAATCATAAGAGTCAACAATTTCTTTGAATAAGCTTAGTTCATCATGAAATGAAAAACCAACATGTTTAACTCGTCCATCTTTCACTATGCTTTCTAAGAAGTCTAATACATCATTTTCTTTTAATGTATTCCAGAATTTCTTGTTGAGTGTATGTAATAGATAGAAATCTATATGATCTGTTTCTAATTTCTCTAGCTGTTCATTAAGATATTTATCCATATCTTCTCTTGATTTAATTAACCATGAAGGTAATTTAGTAGCTAATTTAACCTTTTCTCTATAACCATCTTTTAGAACTTTTGCAACTAGCTTCTCACTTTCTCCTCCGTGATAATTATATGCAGTATCTATATAATTAACACCATTGTCAATAGCATAACGTACCTGCTTAAGTGCAATTTCCTCGTCTATTTTTCTACTGTATCCGTTTTTAGTCTGAAACCTCATGCAGCCGAAACCTAGTCTTGATACCTCTTCATTCGTTTTCCCAAATAACTTATACTGCATTTAACCACCTCATTAATTTTTTTTAACACGTAAGTTATATAAGGTCATGTATAATAACACTGTATGACTCCTTTTAAGTATAACATCAACGATTATAATATAAAAGCCTTACGTTTAAGTTTCATAAGGCTTATTTACTATATATATATTTATTTGCCAGTATGACCGAAGCCTCCTGAACCTCTAGTTGTTTCTTCTAATGTATCTGTTACTTCTAAGTCGACTTGCTCTATTTTATTGATTACCATTTGAGCAATTCTTTCTCCGTGTTTGATGAGAAAATCTTCTTCACCAAAGTTGATCATTATTACTTTGATTTCTCCCCTGTAATCTGCATCTATAGTCCCTGGAGTATTGACAAGGCTTATACCATGTTTTAATGCAAGGCCACTTCTAGGTCTAATCTGAGCTTCATATCCAGAGGGGAGGGCTATCTTGATACCTGCCGGTATCAATTTTATTTTACCTTTTTCTAATAACACGTCATCTTCTAAGCAAGCGTATAGATCCATCCCTGCTGCATCTGTACTCATATACTTGGGTAATGGTAATGTCTTTCCACTGTCTGTCTGCTCTACATAGACTTTTATCTTATGCATATATTTTTTATCCTTTCGATATCTATATCTTTATGTCTTCCAACGAGAGAGGTACTCATCTCGCTGTAATTGAATGTTTTTTTGGCGAAGTTAATGAAACTGTCTAGGTTAACAGCGTTGATTCCTTCTATCATTTCATCCTGTGTTTTGATTCTATCTATCATGAGTTTTGTTTTTCCGTAACTTGACATTCTGGAATTCATGTTTTCCAGTCCTATTATCAGGTTACTCTTTAGTTGTTCTTTTGTCTGATTCAATTCTTTTTCGTCTATTCCTTTTTCTAGTAGAAGATTGATTTCGTCCATAACACTTAGGATAACTTGTTCTATCTGAGTAGGGTTGGTCGCTGCATATATATTAAGCATGCCTGCGATATTGTAAGATTCTACATATGAATATATAGAATATGCCAGTCCCTTTTCTTCACGTATTGTTTGGAATAGTCTTGAGTTGATTCCGCCTCCAAGAATAGTGTTGAGTATGGATAAAATATATATATCATCAGAGTTATATGGAATGCTTGGAAAAGATAGACATAGATGAACTTGTTCAATGTCTTTATCCTTGGTTACAAAACATTTTTTGTAATCTAGTTTATCTATTCTAGGAATTCTTTTTCTACTTTTTAGTGCAGAAAACTTATTGCTTATTTTTTCGAACATTTCATCAAAATCAAATTTTCCCACTACTGATATGACAATATTTTCTGGTATATAATATTTGGACATATAGTCCTTGATATCTTCTTTGGTAAAATTGTTAATTAGTTCTTCTGTTCCAAGAATGTTATAACCTAACGTAGAACCGCTCCAAGCTTCTTCTTGAATCAGATCATGAACAATCTCTTCTGGTGAATCTTCATACATATTTATTTCTTCTAATATGACACCTTTTTCTTTTTTCATATCTTCGGGTTTCATAGAAGAATTGAGTATCATATCAGATAGGACATCAAGTGCTACATCTATATGGTTATCAAGTGTATGAGCATAGTAGCACATATATTCTTTTCCTGTAAATGCATTGATTCTACCACCAACTTCTGACATTTCGTCAGCGATATCTTTTGCTGTTCTTTTTTCTGTTCCTTTGAACATCATATGTTCTATGAAGTGGGAAATTCCATTATTCTTTTTATTTTCATCTATCGAACCATTTCTTATCCATATTCCAAGTGCAATGGAGCGTACGAATGAATTTTCTTCACCAACTACACATAATCCATTGTCCATAGTTTTCATTTTAACCATTCTCTATCCTCCAAAAATTGCTTAATCCGTCATTGTATCATAAATAATAATTTATAATAATACATTATGTGTATTTGCTTCAACACGATAAAAGCAAGAAGAATTAAAAAAGGGTAGACACCCTCCTTTAATTCATACCATAATCAAGCTACTAAACTTCCAATATATATATCAACAATTATTTCTCTTTTGGTAATGCATCTTTTCTTGATAGATTAATTCTTCCTTGACGATCTATTTCTGTAACCTTAACTAGGATTTCATCTCCTATGCTGACAACATCTTCAACTTTTGCTACTCTTTCATGAGCAAGTTTTGATATGTGTACAAGTCCATCTTTTCCTGGAGCGATTTCAACGAATGCACCGAATTTAGTGATTCTTGCAACTTTTCCAGTATAGATCTTGCCTACTTCAATATCTTTAGCGATTGATTCAATGATCTTTAACGCTTTGTCAGTAGCTTTGCTGTCTACACCACAGATGAAGATTCTTCCATCGTCTTCGATATCAATCTTAACTCCAGTTTCATCAATTATCTTATTGATAGTTTTTCCACGAGGTCCGATAACTTCGCTTATCTTTTCTGGGTCAATCTTAGTTTGGAAAATCTTTGGTGCCATATCAGATAATTCTTTTCTTGGTTCGTCAATAGTTTTCAACATAACTTCGTCTAGGATAAATAATCTAGCTCTTCTAGTTTGATATATAGCTTTTTCTATTATTTCATTAGTAAGTCCATGTATCTTAATATCCATTTGGATTGCAGTGATTCCTTTTTGTGTTCCTGCTACCTTGAAGTCCATATCTCCGAAGAAGTCTTCAAGTCCTTGAATATCTGTTAGCATTACATAATCATCGTCAGTCTCACCTGTTACAAGTCCAACTGAGATACCTGCTACTGGTGCTTTGATTGGTACACCAGATGCCATAAGTGATAATGTACTTGCACAGATACTTCCTTGTGAAGTTGAACCGTTGGAGCTTAGTACTTCAGATACGAGTCTTATTGCATATGGGAACTCTTCTTCTGAAGGTATTACTGGTAGTAATGCTCTTTCAGCTAATGCACCGTGACCTATTTCTCTACGTCCAGGTCCTCTTGATGGTCTTGTTTCACCAACAGAATATGATGGGAAGTTATAATGATGTATATATCTCTTAGATGTTTCTAATTCATCTAATCCATCAAGTACTTGAACTTCTCCTAGTGGACCTAATGTTGTTATTGTAAGAACTTGAGTTTGTCCACGGCTGAATAATGCTGAACCATGTGTATTAGGTAATAAGTCTACTTCAGACTTCAATTTCCTGATTTCGTCGAGAGCACGACCGTCTGGTCTTTTGTGGTCTTTTAAAATCATTCTTCTTACAGTTTGTTTTTGGTATTTGTATATTGCTTCGCCTATATATTCTAACCAGTCTTCATGTTCTTCCTGGAATTTCTCAGTAAGTTCATCTGTAATTGCTGATATTCTCTCTTGTCTTTCTTGTTTTACATCAGTGAATACAGCAGTTTCCATTCTTTCATCGCCTACATAGTCAACGATTGCTTCGTATACTTCTTCTGGAACAATTGATTGTTCGTAACCGGCCTTTTCTTTTCCTTCTTTTTCAACTATTTCATTAATCCATTCTACAACTTTTTGATTTTCTTCATGAGCTTTAAATATTGCTTGTACCATAGTCTCTTCTGGTATTTCGTCAGCACCAGCTTCAATCATAACAACTTTTTCACTAGTAGATGCAACTGTTAAAGCTAATTTGGATTTTTCTCTTTGGTCGGCTGTAGGATTAATAACAAATTCTCCATCTACATATCCAACCATAATAGAACTTGTAGGTCCTTGGAATGGTATATCTGATATTGATAATGCTATAGATGATCCAATCATGGCAAGTAATTCAGGTTGACAATCTTGGTCAACAGATAGTACTGTATTAACGATAGCACAGTCATTTCTGTAATCTTTTGGGAATAATGGTCTGATAGGTCTATCAATTACTCTTGAAGTCAGTACAGCATTTTCTGTAGGTTTTCCCTCTCTCTTAATGAAACCACCTGGTATTTTTCCTACTGAATATAGACGTTCTTGGTAATCAACGCTTAATGGGAAAAAATCAATTCCTTCACGTGGTTTTTCTGAAGCTGTAGCAGTGGTTAATACAACAGTATTACCATATCTTAATAATGCAGCTCCATTAGCTTGTTCGGCAACTTTGCCAATTTCAACAGATAGTGTCCTACCTGCTAATTCTAATGAATATACTCTAGACATTTAACAATCTCCCTTCAAATAATTTTGGTTGTCTTTAGTCTAGGTCCTTAGTCGTTAGTTTTCATCTTCAAATGCTTATCTATTAAAAACAAAAACTAATGACTAAAGGTTAACTATGCTAGTACTAAAGACAAGTGTCAATAACTCATATTCATAATTTAAAATTATAGAGCGGATTTCTCCGCTCTTTTAATAACCTAAAAACAGGTTTCTAGGTTGTAATCAAATAAGAATTCAACTATCTTCTTAATCCTAATTTCTTGATTAAGACACGATATCCTTCAATATCTTTGTTCTTAAGATATTGTAATAAACCTCTTCTTTGACCTACCATCATAAGTAATCCTCTTCTTGAGTGATGGTCTTTCTTGTGCATTTTCAAATGCTCAGTTAAGTGATTGATTCTTGCAGTTAGTAATGCAATCTGAACTTCTGGTGAACCAGTGTCAGTAGCATTTCTTCCAAATTCTGCGATAATTTCTTGTTTAGTCTTTTCCATTATTTCTTACCTCCATAATTTTAGATAACACCGATTGCTAAGAAAGGGTCGGAGTTTCCCAAGTATCTGAGCAATGGCTTCCATCAATAAATTTTATCATAAATAGATATTTTTGTAAACAAATTATTTTGTATGGTATTTCATTATTTTTTTTGTCCAAGAATATCTATATTAACAACTATACATTATAATCTCTATACTTAGTATATTTTTAACATTTTTACTAAAAATAATACAATTTACTAATTATTTCTTTAATTAATTTTAATCCTCGTGTTTGCGGATTAATTCTGTAACATAATTAATATTGTTAGTTATTTCTTGTTTTAATTCATCTATAGAATTAAATTTCTTTTCTTTTCTAATGAATTCTATAAGTTCAACAATTACAGTTTCTCCATATATGTCTTCATCAAAATCTAATATATGTGTTTCTACAACTTTTTGTTGACCATTCAATGTTGGGTTAATACCAATATTAGTAATACTATGATATTTTTGATTATTCACGTAGATATGGGAATAATATACCCCGTTAGGTGGTAATATCTTGTATCTATGGGGTATTATGTTAGCTGTAGGGTACAAAAATCTCTTTCCATTCTTTTTACCTTCTACAACTTTTCCCTTTATACTAAAATTGGCACCCAATAGTTCATTAGCAAGACTGATATTACCTTCTTTTATTTCTTTTCTGATCCATGTACTGCTTACGATATTACCATTGTATTCAATTTTATCGATTGTAACTAGTTTATAATCATATATAGAAGATAGTTTTTCTAATAATCCAATATCTCCTTTTCGTTTGTGTCCAAATCTGTAATCTTTACCGACTACAACATATTTAGCATTCAGTTGCCCAGCTATAACTTTTTCAACAAAATTCTCTGGGGTCATCTTTGCTGTGTTAAGATCATAGGGATATTCAACGAATACATCTATGTCTTTTAGGATTCGTTCTTTTTCACAGCGTAGATATATAAGGTCAACAGGTTCCTTGTTTGCTAATACAAAACTTGGATGTGGATCAAATGTCAAAACCAATGATTTCAAACCAAGTTCTCTTGATAGCTGAAGGGCCTTACATATTAGTTTTCTATGACCGATATGTATTCCATCAAAATTACCTAGGACTACAACACAAGGAGAAGATGTAAATTCTTTTGTGCCTTTTATATATTCCATCTGACAGTCTCCTTACAAGAACAATTTAACCGGCTTCAGAATCATACTTTCGTCTACGATCACTGTCCTATATATGCCGATGAAATTGTTATTCTCATCATATATTCTATACTTAGTTTGTTCAGCTATATCTTTATTACCCTTTATATATTCTTGCTTCAACTTATTTCCATTATAAAGGAATTTATCAAATTTTGAATGAATAATTAATTCACCGTAATCTGCAAATACTTGATCTACATTAGTGATTATTTCATTCAAACTATTATTTTCTATATAATAATCTATCTCTTTTAACTTAAGACTGGATTCTATATGGAATAGACTTGATTTTGTTCTTACAAGCTTACTCATATGAGCTCCACACCCAAGTTCAGCTCCGATATCTGCACAAAGCGTTCTTATATATGTACCTTTGGAACACTCCACTTTAATATCAATATTGTTACCTTCTATTTTAATAATTTCTATATCGTATATATAGATATCTCTTGCTTTTCTTTCAACAGTTTTTCCTTGTCTTGCTAATTCGTATAATCTTTTTCCATTTACTTTTAAGGCAGAATACATTGGTGGTACTTGTTTATAATCACCTATAAAAGATTTTATAGCTTCTTCTATTTCTTCATGGGTGCTTGTTACTTCCTTCTGGTTTAATATTTTACCAGTATGATCTTGTGTATCAGTTTCTATACCAAGAGTCATGGTTGCTTGGTATATTTTAGTAGTATCAGTAATGTAATCGGCTACTTTCGTAGCTTTACCGATACATACAGGAAGTACACCTTCTGCTTCTGGGTCCAGTGTACCTGTATGTCCAACTTTTTTGATTCTTAACTTTTTACGTAGTATTGCTACTACGTCAAATGATGTATAACCTTTTTCTTTGTAGATGTTGATTATTCCGTTCATGCTCTTTCCTCTATCTGCCTTTTAACTACATTGATCAATCTTTCTTTTATAGAAGTAAGATTACCTGAAATTGTACATCCAGAAGCTTTTATATGTCCACCGCCGCCGAATTCTCTGGCAATTGCACATACGTCTACATTGTTACGTGACCTCAAGCTTATTTTATACTCATCACTGCTTACTTGCATAATGAATATGGCACATTCTGATTCAGTAACTTCATTTAATATCTGCACTATACTTTCTGTATCTTTTTTATTACAGTCATATTCTTCAAGTTCTTCTGTACTGAGTGTTGTCAATATCAATTTATCGTTAATATGACGTTCAGTATTTTTTATGGCAGTGCCTAGTATTTGAAGAGATTTGTATGACTTGTAATAGAATAACCTATTAGTTATATCAGTAAAATCTATTCCGTAACTAATTATGTCACCAGCTATTTGGTGGGTTCTTCTGGTAGTATTACTGTGTTTGAATGCTCCAGTATCATATATAAGTCCAGTATATAGAGCTTCACATATATCTTTATCCAATAGGTCAGTATCATCAGACCCATCAAGTATTTCATATATTATCTCACATGTAGAACTTACGTCTGACACATAATTGTAGTCAGCGAATTGGGTATTACTGATATGATGATCAATGTTTACAGTTACAGCTGCTTCATCAAAAAGTTTAGAGTTGCTTCCAAGTCTTTCTTTATCACCACAATCAAGAGAGATAAAGATATCTATATCTTTCTTGATTGTTTTTAATAAGTAATTACTTCCTACTAGATAATCATATGTATCAGGTACATCATCTAGAGCTATTTCTACATCTATTCCTTTTTTATGGAGAATTGATGCTAATGCATAACATGCACCAACACAATCTCCATCTGGATGAATATGTCCTGATATTATAATATTTTTCTTGTCACCACATATATTTATTATTTCTTGTAGATTCATGATTATTCACCTTTTGGTTTATTAACTTTATCAATTAATTTTGACATATTGATTCCGTATTCAATAGATTGATCTACCACAAATGTTATTTCTGGAGTGTTTCTTAGATTAATTTTTCTAGCAAGTTCATTTCTAATATATCCTGTTGAACGTTTTAGGCCTTCTAGAGTATCACTCTGAGATTTTTCATCTCCAAGAACACTTACATATATTTTACAGTATTTCAAGTCTGGAGTAGTATCCACACTTACAACACTTGTCATATGATTCACTCTTGGGTCTTTTAAGCCTCTACTTATTATACTGCTTACTTCTCTTTTAATTTCTTCATTGATTTTAATAATTCTATTGCTTCTCTTTTTCATTTCTACTCACCTTCTAATATTATGAGCACTATTAACTATCTAGGTATTTCTTCCATAATAAATGCTTCAACAATATCTCCTTCTTTTAGATCATTGAACTTATTAAGCATAATACCACATTCATATCCTGAATTGACTTCTTTAACGTCATCTTTAAATCTCTTAAGTGATGCTAGTTCACCTTCATATACGACAATACCGTCACGAACAAGTCTGACTTTTGCATTTCTTACGAATTTACCATCTAGCACATAAGAACCACCTATAGTACCAACACTAGATACTTTGAATGTCTGTCTTACTTCTGCATGACCGATAACTTTTTCTTTATATTCAGGATCAAGCATACCTTTCATAGCTGCTTCGATATCTTCGATAGCATTATATATTACTCTATATAGACGCATATCAATTTTTTCACTATCTGCAACTGCTTTTGCACTGGCTTCTGGACGAACATTGAAACCTATTATGATTGCATTAGATGCAGATGCTAACATTACGTCAGATTCGTTAATAGCACCAACTCCACCGTGGATTACTTTTATCATAACTTCTTCGTTAGATAATTTTACCAGACTTTGTTTTACTGCTTCGACTGAACCTTGAACATCAGCCTTAACGACTATGTTAAGTTCTTTCATATCACCTGATTGTATTTGGCTGAATAAATCATCAAGAGTAACTTTTTGAGGTGTATTCTGGATAAGTTTCTCTCTGTCTCTTCTTATGACTTTTTCAGCAACGTGTCTTGCTTCTCTTTCGTTTTTAGCTGTATAGAAAGCATCTCCGGCTATTGGAACTTCTGATAGTCCTAATATCTCAACTGGTATAGAAGGTCCTGCTTTTTTGACTCTTCTACCTTTGTCATCAATCATGGCTCTTATTTTACCATATGCAGTTCCTGCAATAATTGCGTCACCGACTTTTAATGTACCGTTTTGAATAAGAACAGTAGCTACTGGACCTCTTCCTTTATCAAGCTGTGCTTCAATAATAGTACCACTTGCTTTTTTGTTAGGATTAGCTTTCAGTTCTTCCATTTCAGATACTAGAAGAATCATTTCAAGTAATTGGTCAAGTCCTGTTTTTTCTATAGCTGAAACTGGTACACATATAGTATCTCCACCCCAGTCTTCTGCTACTAAACCATAATCTACTAATTCTTGTTTAACTCTATCTGGATTAGCTCCTGGTTTATCAATCTTATTGATAGCAACTATAATCTGTACGTTAGCAGCCTTAGCATGGTTGATTGCTTCTATTGTCTGAGGCATAACACCATCATCAGCAGCAACTACAAGTATAGCTATATCTGTTGCCATTGCACCTCTTAGACGCATGGCTGTAAAAGCTTCGTGTCCAGGTGTATCTAAGAATGTAATATCGTTATCATTAATACTTACGATAGATGCACCAATATGTTGTGTTATTCCACCGGCTTCTCTTGATGTAACGTTACTTTCACGTATTGCATCTAATAGAGATGTCTTACCATGGTCAACGTGACCCATTACAACGACAATAGGTGATCTTGTAACTAGATCTTTTTCATCATCTGGTTCTTCCTTGAAGAATTCTTCTACAATGTCTGTTTCCTCTTCTTCTTCTGTAAGGAAGTTGTATTCTAATGCTACTGAAGTTGCAGTATCAAAATCTATTTCTTGATTGGCAGTAGCCATAATGCCTTTTAGCATAAGAGATTTTACTATGTCTGAAGTTTGTTTTTCCAATTTTTCTGCTAAAGCTTTTACAGTAATATTCTTAGGTATAAGTATTACATCTGCTTCTTCATTTTCTTGTGCCTCAATAGCCTCATCTGCTACTGATTCTTTGTTTCCTTTGTTAGGAGCATAGTATTCATTAATTATACTTGCTTCCTCATCTGTCAATGAGCTCATATGATTTTTCACTTCGATATCGAATTCTTTTAACGTGGAAAGTAATTCTTTATTACTTAGTCCAAGTTGTTTAGCGATTTCATATACGCGAACTTTTGACATATTACCACCTCCGCAAATTTAAGTCTTGAAATTAGTTACGAGTATTCTCAAAAATAGTTTTTGCAAATCCTTCATCCAGAATGCCTATAGAAGCTCTAATATCTTTACCAATAGATTTACCTAATTCTTCTTTGGTACCAAACTCTATAAGCTTGATATTATTGGTTAAACATATATTGCTGAATAGTTTTTTCGTGTTTTTTGAAGAATCTGTTGCAATAATAACTAATTTTGCTGTTTTGTTCTTTACTGCTTTTTCTGTCATGAATTCTCCTGAACTAAGCATCGCAGCTCTTTGACATAGTCCTAAAAGAGAATAAACTTTTTTACTCATCTATTTTAATTAATTCCTCCTTAAGGGCACTATATACATCGCTTGGTATGCTTCCTTTAAAAGATCGTTCTAATCCTTTGTTCTTAATAGCTTTTTCAAGACATGTTATAGATTTGCATATATATGCACCTCTACCATTTTTTTTACCAGTACTGTCAATGGATATGTTACCTTCTTTTGTCTTCACAATTCTAATCAATTGTCTTTTATCCTTCATTTCTTGGCAACCTGTGCATTTTCTTAAAGGTATTTTCCTAGCCATATTCATCATTCCCTTCTCTATGTTTTTTAAGAATGGTTATGAAAGAAGTAAATACTAGTAAAGTTCTTCTTCATCTAGAGCGTTTCTTGATAAAAGCGCTCCTAGAGTCTCTTCTTCAGTTATAAAATTAGTCTCTTTTGCTTGTGTTTCACTCTTAATATCAATTCTGTAACCTGTAAGTTTAGCTGCTAATCTTGCATTCTGACCTTCTTTACCTATTGCAAGAGATAATTGATAGTCAGGAACGACAACTTTAGCACTTTTTTCTTGTTCATTAACAATAACTTTCACTACTTTTGAAGGACTAAGAGCTGATTGTATGAATTTCACAGGATCTTCATCCCAAGGAATTATATCTATCTTCTCTCCTCTAAGTTCGTTAACGATTATTGAAACTCTCGCACCGTTATGACCTACACATGATCCTACAGGATCAACATCCATATTAGTGGAGAATACAGCTATTTTGGTTCTGGAACCAGCTTCTCTGGATATGCCTTTTATCTCTACAACTCCATCATGTACTTCTGGAACTTCCTGCTCGAATAGTCTTTTTATAAGTTCTGGATGAGTTCTTGAAACATATACTTTAGGTCCTTTAGTACTTTCTTTTACTTCTAGAACATATACTTTATATCTTTCATTAGGATAATATTTTTCTCCTGGAACTTGTTCTTTGTCTGCCAATATTGCATCAATCTTACCCAAGTTGATAATGACATTATCTCTTACTTGCCTTTGGATAATACCAGTGATTACGTCTTTCTCTTTAGTTATATACTGATTGAATATAACTTCTCTTTCAGCTTCCCTTATTTTCTGAACAACAACCTGTTTAGCTTTTTGAGCTGCTATCCTACCGAAATTCTTAGGTGTCACTTCAATGTTTATTATATCACCAAGCTTATAGGTTGGATTGATTTTCTTAGCATCCTCTAATGAAATGGTAAGGTTTTTGTCTTCTGCTTCTACTACAACTTCTTTTTCAGCATATACTGAAACATCACCATTAAAACGGTCAATCTCCACTTTTATATTCTGTGCAGTACCAAAGTTATTCTTACATGCTGTAACTAAAGAAACCTCAATTGTCTCAAGTAATACATCCTTACTAATACCCTTTTCTTTCTCAATTTGATTCAATGCTTCAATAAATTCAGCATTCATTTTAATCCTCCTCAGTATTTTTATATATCTTATAGAAAAGTATTTAATTCAGCCAATGAAACAGCTAAATATATTTAAAATATTATTGCTAGCCTAATAATTGCTACATCAGTCCTTGCAACAGACCATTCTTTTCCATCATCTAATAAAAGTGTTATACTATCGTCATCGTAGCTTTTTAATACGCCTACAAATTCTTTTTGCTTATTAATAGACTTATATAATTTCACTTCTACTTTTTCACCTAGGCTTCTAGCAAAATCTTTATCTTTCTTCAATGGTCTATCAAGCCCTGGTGAACTGACTTCTAATATATATGGTTCTTTTATTGGATCTTTATCTTCAAATTCACTGTCAAAAGATTTGCTTACAAGTTCACAATCATCTATTGTAACCCCACCATCTTTATCAATAAAAATTCTTAGATACCAATTGGAAGCTTCTTTTACATACTCAATATCTACAAGTTCGAATTTATTCTCTTCTAGAATTGGTGTTAAAATTTCTTCTACAAGTGTTTCTACATGTTCTCTAAATGACAACTTCTATCATCCTTCTTTCTATTGGCTTATATACATAACAAGAGTGGACTTTCGTCCACTCTTTCTAGTACTCATTATTATATCTGAAACTATTATAACACCTAAAGCTTCATTTTGCAAGAAAATACTTGTTATTAATTTACAGATGCCGAAATAATAAGTTATAGATACTTTTAGCTTAGGTGTCTTCATAATAAGTACCTTACGTCATTTATTAT